>JBLMXT010000396.1:0-3244 GCA_050257915.1 Deltaproteobacteria bacterium | reverse complement strand
GGTGTGCCGAAGCAGACCGTCGCCGTCCACCCAGAGGGCGAACCCCCCCATATGATCGGCGTTCGCGACGATGACTCCCTCGGCGCCGCCCTCCGGCACCTCCAGCTCCGCCTTTGTCCTTCACGGCGCGAAGGAGCGTCTCGAAGTCCTCGTCGGCCGCCTCCGGCGCCGCGTAGGCGGCCATGATCAGGTCATAGCTCTGGCTCATAGTGCTCCCTCCGCGTCGGGCAGCGGCGGCGCCGCTCACCAACCCCAGAACCCGGCCAGCAGCAGCAGGCCGAGAAGCGTATGCATGCCGTTCACGGCGACGGCCTGAGGAACTCGCGGGCGGTCCAGCGCGAGCGCGGCGAAGCCGATCGCCGCGAAGCCGAGCAAGGCGACCCCTGCCGTGAGGAACGCGTACGGCTCGCGGACTGCCAAGCAGACGACCGCGAGCGCCAGGAGCAACCCCCCGTAGATCCCGCGCACCTCGAGCCACCCGTTGCCGTCCAGCGCCGTGACGCCGAGCTTCTCGGCGAGACGGGGGCGCACCAGGAACGGCGCCGCAAGGGCCGCCAGCGCCACCGCGCCGATCAGGGACAAGATCTCAAGCGTGTCCACCTCACCACCTCCCCCACCCTGGCGGCGTGCCGCCGTGCTTCGAACAAACGTCACCTAGAAAGTACACGGGCGACTACATCACGGTCAACGATGATACGGTCGGCGGGCGAACGCGGCCCGTCCCACGAGCGGCGAGCCAGTCCCCGGAGAGGCGTATGAAGCAGGACAAAGAGGTGACCGGCGCGCGCCGCAGCCGTCCGCGCCGGTCCCGCGAGGAGGTCAGCGAGGCACTCATCTCAGCCGCCGCGACGTTGTTCGCGGAGCGGGCGTCGGGGCACGTGACGGTGCGCGAGATCGCCGCCAGGGCGGACGTGAACCCGACCTTCGTGCACCGGTACTTCGGCGGCAAGCGGAATCTGATGCACACCGCCATCCTGCGCGCCCAGGAGCGCATCACCGCACAGATCGAAGAGATGCCGGACGTGGTGGACGGCGCGAGCGCCGTCGTGCACGCGACGCTTCAGGAGAAGGAACTGGTCGCCACGCTCGCCCGCGGGATCCTGGACGGCGTACTGGACGACGCACCAGTCGGCGACCCCGCCACGAAGCGGCTGCTCGAGCGCTTCGCGGCCGAGGTCGACAAGCGGCATGTGCATCCCGCCCACGACACGCGTGTCGTCGTCGCCGCCCTGATCGCAGCAACGGCCGGGTACGCGTTGTTCGGACGATACGTCACGAGCTCCATGGGAATGGACGACCTGCCCGAGGAGCGGCTGGAGGCCGGATTCGTGACCCTGCTGCAGGACGTCGCGCGGCTGGCGTTCCGCGAGCCCTCGTCCTGAGGCGGCACGCATGCGGTCGCTCGCACCGTGCTTGACCGATCCGCCATCCCCTGCCGACTCCTTCGATCAGATTCAAGGCTACACGCTCGACCGGCTCCGCTCGCTCCTCCTACGACACGGCGCCGAGCAGCGTGACGGCGGCAAGGGTCAGCACGATGCCGACCAACTGCGGACGGCTGGGTCGCTCGCCGAGCAGCACCATGCCGAGCAGGACGGCCATGGTGCCGGTCTGGGCGACGAGGATGCCGACCACGGAGAGCGGGCCGATGGCCGTCGCGGCGGCGAACGTGATCAGGGCCGCCGCGTCGAGCAGCCCGCAGGCGCCGACGCGCCGGCGGTAGCGCCCCGGCAGACGCCAGGCCCGCAACGCGATCGCCAAAGGTACCGTCACCAGCAGCGTGGTCAGGCCGGCGAACACCGCGACGGTGAGCGGCGGCAGCGCAGAAGCCTCGCCGAAGAAGATGGTGATCACGCCGAAGATGGCCGCCGCGGCGATCGCCCACCCGGCGCCGGCGGCGGCCGACCGCGAGCGGCTCCCGTCGCCCGCCGGCTCGAGCGAGGTGAGGGCGCTGCCGACCACGGCGAGGGGGAGCCCGAGCCAGACGGCGGTGGCCACGGACTGTCCGATCATGAGGACGAAGAGCACCGTGAAGGCGCTCGAGAGCGAGCCGAGCGGCGAGACCACCGAGAGCTTGCCGCGGCTGAGTGCCGTGAGCCATGCGATGAAGGCTGCGACCTCGAAGGCCCCGCCGAGAGCGGCGAATCCGGCGGCACGCCACTCCTCACCGCCCGACGGCATCTCTCCGACGACCGCCAGGGCGGCCAAGAGCACGAGCACCGCCACGACCCTGACCCACAGGACGCCGGCGATCACCGAGGCCGCCCGCGCGACCGGCATCATGAGGTAGTCCTGCAGCGCGTAGCTGAGTGCGGTGGAGAGACTCAGGACGATGGTCAGCATCGCGGCGACCGTAGCATCAAGGACGGTCCCCGGGAATAGGCCGTCCGCGACGAACGGACGGACGGCCCGGACCGCGTGCAGGGCATCCGTCGTCGCCCGAAGAAGTGACGTAGTCGATGTCCGCCGCCGACTTCCTTATCATCCTGCTCGCCGGCATGGGCGCCGGGACCATCAACACGGTCGTCGGCTCCGGCTCGCTCATCACGTTCCCGACGCTCGTGGCGCTGGGCTACCCTCCACTGCTGGCCAACGTCTCGAACAACATCGGCCTCGTCCCCGGCGGGGTGTCGGGCGCCTACGGCTACCGGCGCGAACTGGAGGACCAGGGCAGGCGTCTGCGGCGCCTGGTGCCCGCGTCGGTCCTCGGCGCGCTCGCCGGGGCGACCCTGCTGCTGGTGCTGCCGAGCAGCGTGTTCGACAGGGTCGTCATCATCCTCATCGCCGTGGCGCTCGTGCTGGTCGTGTTGCAGCCGGCGCTCTCGCGGCGTCTCGCCGCGCGGCGGGCCGCCCGGCCTCCAAGCCACCACGACGCGACGCCCGGCGTCCAGGTGCTGGTGGCTCTGGCAGGCGTGTACGGCGGCTACTTCGGCGCCGCACAGGGCATCATCCTCATCTCGATCCTGGGGATCATGATCGACGACCACCTGCAGCGCCTCAACGCCTGCAAGAACGTGCTCGCCGGATCGGTCAACGCGATGGCCGCGATCGTCTTCATCCTGACCACGGCGGTGGACTGGAGGGTCGTGCTAGCGATCGCCGTGGGCTCGACCATCGGCGGCCAGATCGGCGCCCGCTACGGCCGCCGTCTCGATCCCCGGGCGCTGCGCGCCTTCATCGTGGTCGTCGGCCTCGTCGCGATCGTGCGCCTGCTCTGACACGTCGAGGGGCGGGCGCCACCTCC
>JBLMXT010000395.1:0-5473 GCA_050257915.1 Deltaproteobacteria bacterium | reverse complement strand
GTGCGGCAGGGCGGCGAGGTGCTCAAGGGGTACGACCTCGCTGCCCTCCACTCTCTCCCGCAGGTGTCCATGGTCATCGACGGCAGCGAGCAAGACGGTCCGTTGCTGCGCACAGTCCTGGAAGACGCCGGGGCGGCCTCGTTCGCCGCGGTGGACATCGTCGGCGCGGGGATCCGCGACGCTGGGCGGCTGACGCTGACGGTGGACGAGGTGGACCGCGACGTGCTGCTCGACTTCAGCGAGCGCGGCACGGTCAAGGTGTGCGGCGCGAGGCTGGACCGCGAGGAATGGGTACGAGATGTGGTCTCCATCGATGCACGGTGAGGCGACCGGGCGCCAGGCGTACGTCTGGTCGTTGACGCTGCGCGACCTGCTGCTGATCGCCCTGGTCGCGGCGCTCTGCATGCTCGCGAAGCAGCTGCTGCGGGTGCCGATCAACGTGCCCGGCCACTCCGGGGTGCTGTGGGTGGCCCTCTTCGTCATCTGCCGGGGCCTCGTGGACAAGCGCGGCACCGGCCTGTTGCTCGGTCTGGTCGCCGGACTGCTGGCGCAGTTCGCCGGGTTCGGGCACCAGGGACCCTTCGAGTGGACCAAGTGGTTCGCGGCCGGCGCCATCCTCGAGTTGCTCACGCTGGTGGTGCCGGGCGATCTGCGCGGCTGGGGCAAGGCGGCCCTCGTCGGCGCCGGGCTGCACCTCGGCAAGCTGGCGGCGCTCACAGTGGCCGGCCTCATCCTCCGGGTGCCGCTGGCGCTGCTGCTCCTCGGCCTCGGCTGGTCGGCCACGACACACGTCCTGTTCGGTGTCTTCGGCGGCCTGCTCGGGGCGCTCGCCCTGCGCCAGCTGCGCAGGGTGCCGTTCCTGGACGCGCAGGCGAGGGGGACGTAGCGTGCGCAGCGTCCCCGTCATCGTCATCCTTCTCGCTCTCACACTGGCGATCCTTGCGCCCGTCGCCGGCGCCGCGCCCACGATCACCCAGCAGGGCACCGACGAGCACCCGTTCGCCTTCGAGACGCTCCCCGCCACACTCGAGCTGTACGACGCCCCGGGCGAGGCGCAGAACCTCCGCCTCGCCGTCGCCGCGATCGAGCGGATCGACGGTGATTCGGCTGTGTACGACGGCGCCATACCCGACCCGCGGAGCATCCAGGTGCTCGGCAACGGCCACCTGCTGTTCGCCGACCGCACCTACCCGATGGCCGCCGAGGTGACGCGCTCCGGTGACCTGATCTGGGCCTACACGATCGCCGACGACCCCACGCTGGTGCAGATCTTCTCGGCACAGCGCTTCACCAGGAACGGGCAGGAGTTGACGCTCATCGTCGACCGCCGTCAGTACCGCGTGTGGGCGGTCGACGAGCAGAAGCGCATCGTCTGGCAGTACGGCGTCGCCGGGGAGAACGGCCTCACCGTCAATCACCTCGCCGACCCGTTCTACGCCAGCTACTCGGAGGCCGCGGACACCGTCATGATCACCGACTGCAACGGAGGCAACCGCGTGCTCGAGGTGCGCTACGGCGACTATCTCAGCGGGGCCCCCGACAACGGGTTCACGGAGCAGAGCATCGTCTGGTCGTACGGCGAGGCCGGCGTGGCGGGCGCCGGCCCGGGGCAGCTCGACAAGCCTCACTGCGCGGAGCGCCTCGCGGACGGCAATGTCCTCATCACAGACGCCGACGCCTCCCGTGTCACCGAGGTGGACCGGTCCAGCAAGGAGATCGTGTGGCACTACGGCGTCACCTACGAGCCGGGGGTGGAGGCCGGTCGTCTCAGCGATCCCAACCACGCCATCCGGCTGCAGGACGGAGACACGCTCATCACGGACACCGGCGGCGGGCGCGTGTTGCGCGTCGGCCACGACGGGCAGATCGACGAGGTCTATGACGTGAGGACGATGGGGCGTCCGCCCGGCCAGGGGACGGGCGAGCCCGAGCCGCGCGCGGCCGCCTACACGCAGGACGGCCTGCTTGCGGTGGCCGAGTCGGCGTTCCAGCAGATCGTCCTTCTCGGTCACGAGAGCTCGGCCCAGGCGGTCTCCACGCCGCTCGACTGCGGCAAGCCCGGCGTCACGAAGGCGTTCGTCAGCCTCACCTGGCAGGGCGACACCGGTCAGCCGGGGACCAGGATCGCTCTCGACTACAGGCTGGACGGCGGGTCGTGGCGCAAGTGCGCGTTCAGGGCCGGACTGCGCCGGTACGACTTCCCCGCCGGGACGATCGGCAAGACCATCGCCTACCGAGTGACGCTCGGCTCTGACGACCGCCGGCTCACGCCCGACCTCGACTCCGTGGTCATCCAGTCGACGGTGGCCAAGACCGGAGTGAGCGGCGGCGGAGGCGGCGGCTCGGAGGGCGGCTCCGGCAACTCCGGCCAGAGCGGCGTCTACACGTATCCGTCGACCGCCGAGGGCGGCACGGGGACATCGGGGACAGGCACGGGCTCGGGCAGTTCCGGGACCGGGAGTGGCTCGGGGAGCTCCGGAACGGGGACCGGGAGCAGCGGCGCCGGCGGCGGTTCGAGTACGGTGACGAACTCGGTCGACGTACCCGTCCAATCCACGGGCAGCGGGGAGACGCAGGCCGTCCAGGGGTACGAGGTCCAGGGCGAAGAGGGTGTGAGCGGCGTGCCGCTCCGCGCGGAGGAGGGGCCGCAAGCGCCCGAGCCGGAGCGCCCGGGGCCGGCGGTGCCTGTGCTGGCGCTGGTCGCGACCGCTCTGGTCGTGGCGGCGGCGTTCTTCGTCCCTTGGCCGATCGTGGCCGCGCACATGCGCCGCATCACGGGGTTCGACCACACGCGCCCGGCGCGGTCCCTGCCGTTCCGGCCGCTCGGCAAGTGACCTCATGGACCTCCTGATCTGCATCGACGACACCGACGACATGGACAGCCGCGGCACCGGGGACGTCGCCGAACTCCTGGCGCAGGGCCTGGCTGCCGAGGGCATGGCGGCGTGTGGGCGGGTGACGCGCCATCAACTGCTCGTCCACCCCGACATCGCCTACACGTCGCACAACAGCTCGATGTGCTTTCCAGCGCAGATCGATGAAGAGGCGCTGGACCCGGTCACCTCGTGGTGCATGGAGACGTTGGCGTCCGAGAGCGTCGAGGCGGCCGACCCGGGACTCTGCGTGGTGGCGCTGGGGAGACTCTCGCGGCCGGAGGGCCTGGTCGTCTACGGACGGGAGGCCAAGCGGCGCGTGATCGCCAAGGACGAGGCGTACCGGGTCGCCGGCGATCTCGGCGTTCACCTTTCGGAGCACGGCGGCACGGGGATCGGGGTGATCGGCGCGCTCGCCGGCGCCGGTTTGCGGCTCTCCGGCAACGACGGGCGCTTCAAGGGCAAGCTCGCGATTCCGGGCGACGAGGACGGTGTGGCTCGCGTACGGGACATCAGGGAGCACGGCGTCGACAGTGTGCGGACCTTCGACGGGGACGTGCTCGGAGACGACGAACCGGTGCTGGTGGGGCTGGAGTGCAAGCTCGTCCTGCTCGCCGGCGAGGCCGTCCTGCTCGTGGCGCCGACCAACGGCTCCGCGGCGGCGCCCTGGGCGGTCGTCGATCGCAAGGCGCTCAGGTCCTTCTGACCGTGGGCGTCCTGAAGCGGACAGACGGGGAGTTGGAGTTCCGCGGGTCGGTCGACTCGGACGACGACCTGGCCGCGGCCGCGAGGGCGGCGTCGGTGTGCGGCGCCTACCGCCGGGACGACGAGGACGAGGATCCTCTGGATGGTGCGCTGAGCTGCTTCGGCTGTCGCTACCGGCGCTGGGTGCCCGAGGGGTTCACGTGCATGAAGGACCTGCTCGCGCCGGTCACCTGACCGTCCTGCGGCTGGGGCGGGTCCGGCGAGGGCCCGACCCGAGCGCTTAGAGCGCCAGGCCCGTCGCCTCCCAGTCACGGTAGAGGCCGGCGTAGCGGCTGCCGGCGGCGACGAGCTCATCATGCGTGCCGCGCTCCACGATGCGGCCGCCGTCGACCACGACGATCTCGTCGGCGTACCGCACCGTGCTCAGCCGGTGGGCGACGATGATGCTGGTGCGTCCGCTGAAGAGCACCTCCATCGCGCGCTCGATGCGGCGCTCGCTCTCGGCGTCGACGCTGCTGGTGGCCTCGTCGAGGATCAGGATCCGGGGGTCGGCGAGCAGCGCCCGGGCGAAGCTGATGAGCTGCCGCTGCCCGGTGCTCAGCGCCGACCCGCCCTCCTGCACCTCGGTGTCGTAGCCGTCCGGCAGGCCGGCGACGAAGTCGTGCACACCGACGATGCGGGCGACGCGCTTGACCTCGTCGTCGCTCGCCGCCGGGCGGGCGAAGCGGATGTTGTCGAGCACACTGCCGCTGAAGAGGAACGCCTCTTGCGGCACGACGGCCAGCTGCTCGCGCAATGAGCGCTGGGTGACCTCGCGCAGGTCGTGGCCGTCGATGAGCACCTCGCCCGCCTGCGGATCGTAGAAACGGGCGAGCAGCTTGATGACGGTCGACTTGCCGGCGCCGGTGGCGCCGACCAGCGCGACGGTCTTCCCCGCCGGGATGTGGAGGTCCACGTCGTGCAGCACCGGCTTGCCGGGGTCGTAGCCGAAGGTCACGTCGCGGAGCTCGACGGCGCCGTGCACGTCGGGCAGGTCCACGGCGCCCGGAGCGTCCAACATGTCGGGGTCGGTGTCGAGCACCTTGTAGATCTTCTGGACGGCGGCCATCGAGGCCTGGAAGGTGTTGTACAGCTGGCTGAGCTGCTGCAGAGGGTCGAAGAAGCTGTTGAGGTAGCCGATGAAGGCGACCAGCACGCCGATCTCGAGGGTGTTGCCGCCGATGAGGGAGCCGCCGTACCAGAGCACGATGACCACGGCGGTCGTCGAGACGAACTCCACGAACGGGAAGTACACGCCGCTCTGCACGACGGTGCGCATGTTGACCTCACGGTAGGCGGCATTGGCGACCTTGAGTCGCTCGTAGTCGCTCTCCTCGCGGCGGAAGGCCTTGAGCACGCGCACCCCCGAGATGGACTCTTGCAGGTGCGCGTTCACGTCGCCGACCTTGTTGCGGACCTCGGCGTACGCGCGCGCCGAGCGCGAGCGGAAGATGAGCGTCGCGGCGATGAGGAAGGGCATGACGGTGAGGGTCGCCAGCGCGAGGCGCCAGTCGAGGATGAAGAGGAACACGATGGAGCCGACGAACGTCAACGAGTTGGTGACCAGCGAGGTGACGCCGTCGGTGACGAGCTGGTCGAGCGCGTCGATGTCGTTGGTGAGCCGGCTGACGATCCAGCCGGTCTTCTGCCGGCTGAAGAAGTCGAGGCTGAGCTTCTGCAGGTGGGCGAAGAGCTGGCGTCGCAGGTCGAAGATGACGTGCTCGCCCACCCAGCTCGTGAGGTAGGTCTGCAGGTAGCTGGCGCCGAGGTTGACGAGGCTGACGGCGACGAAGGCGACGATGACCCAGGTGAGGACGGTCATGTTGCCGGCGGTGATCCCGCCGTCGATGGCGACC
>JBLMXT010000394.1:0-10655 GCA_050257915.1 Deltaproteobacteria bacterium | reverse complement strand
GCCGGCGGTGCCGGCGAGCGTGGAGAACGTCATGCCGCACGGCGTCATGCTCGGGTCCTCGCGGCTGACGATCATGTAGCCGTTGGCCTCGGGCACAAGCACCATGATGCACTCGAAGCAGCCGCACGAGGTCATCGGCGACTCGATGCACGAGTAGAACGTCACGCGTTCCACCGTCTGGTTCGAATGCTGATGGATGTACTCGTTGGGGCCGGTGAACTCGCCCTTGAGGGGGTCGACGACGAGGCCCTTGGGCACCGGCTGGTTGGGGCCGGTGGGGTTGATCTCGTAGGACGCCTTGCAGTCGAGCCAGTTGTAGGCGCCGCACAGCCCCACGCGCTCGGGGTTCACCACGCACACGTGGTTGGGCGCGAAGCTCTGGCAGAGCAGGCACGAGTAGAAGGTGTCCACCGACTCGTCGGTGAGCGTGGCGATGCGCTCGTTGCGCTCGGCGTAGGCCACGCGCGCCACCTCGATGAGCTCGTCGACCTCATCAGGCACCGTGGTGAGGTGCACCTGCACCTTGTCGACGATGTTGCCGAACACCTCGTGGATGCGCGCGTGCAGCACCTTGCCGAAGTGCTCCAGGCGGAAGCCCTTGCCGAAGGTGTTCTTGCTGATGCGCGTCCAGGCGATGTCGCGCTGGCCGTTGTGCTGGACGCCCTCCACGCCGTTGATGAAGTAGTGGAACTGGCGCTCGAGGATGGGCTCGAAGTCGGTCTGCATCTTGCGGCCGGAGACGTCGACGACCATGCCGAGCGGCAGGGCGCCGCCCTCCTCCATGCCGTCGAGGTCGGTGCCGCTGACGGTGATCTTGCCGTCCTCGACCTCGTCGGCGGGCTTCATGCGCAGGAACTCGAACGCGTTGGAGCGCTTGCCGCCGAACTCCGCGTACATGATGTCCTTGCGGATCCGCTCGCCCTCGAAGGCCGATCCGTAGGAGACGGGGATCGGCACCTTGGCGATCTTGACCTTGACGCCGCGGACCTCCATGCAGCGCTGGATGAGCTTCTCCGTGCGCTCCATGTCGTCGGCGCCGGGGATCTCGTCGAACGGCATGCTCACGACGTGTTCGTAGGTCGTGACGCCCGTCGGGAGGATCTGCGGGATGCGCGTGTCGGCGATGGTCGGGAAGCCGAAGCTGATGGCGCCCGCTGCAGTCGCGTACTTGAGGTCGTCGACCTCGCCGAGCGCGAGCACGAAGGCGAACACGCGGTACTTGTTGTACAGCATGATCTTGCGCGCGTTGCCGGCGTCCATGCCGCCGAACGTGAGCGCCGAGCGGGCGGCGAACCCGAGCGCGTACACGGCGGAGATGGTGTCGATGCCGAAGGGCACCGTGAAGGTGTCGTAGCCGAGCTGGATGCCCTCTTCCTGCAGCTGGTGGATGATGCTGCGCCCGTTGACGTTGCCGCTGAGGAAGATGAGGATGCCGCGGCTCTGCAGCTCGCGGACGATCTTGACCGCGACCTCGTTGCTCTTGGCGCAGCCGACGATGGCGCAGAACCCGGGCATGCGGCCGTCCACGAGCTGGATGCCCCAGGCCCGCAGCTGGATGTCGTCGATCGGGCCGTTGAGCTTCATCTTGTCGCCGTGCACGCCGAGGTCGCCGCCGGTGAAGCGCGCCTTGTCCTCGCGCGCCTGCTCCAGCTTGATGACCTGCGGCTCGGTGCCGCGGGCGAAGCGCACGCCCTCGATCGCCTCCTCGGCGAACAGGGTGGCGACGCCGCTGTCGAGCGTCTCGCCCAGGTAGGGCAGCCACATGTTGTCGCTCGGGACCGGGTGGAGCAGGCTCTTCGCCCGCTCGATCACCGCCGGCAGGTCGCCCAGCTTCTCCACCTTCTGGCCCGTGAACGCGTAGATCACCGGCAGGTAGTACGCCGTGTTGGTGAAGGCGACCGGAGCATCGGGGCCGAGCTCGGCCAGGGCCGCGTTCACGGCCTCCTCGGCCTCGCGGACGACGCCCTGGGCGCCGCGGATGGCCCGGGTCGCGATGTAGCGTGACATCAGGCCTCCCCCTCGTCGTGCGTGTGCGTGTGCCCGTCGCCGTGGTCGTGCGAGTGGCCCTCCGCCAACGGGTAGACGGGCGAGCCGACGGTCTCGACGCCGCGCTCGGCCTCCGCGGCCCTGTCGGCGAGGTACCTCTTGATCTCGGCGAAGAAGAGGCTGTCGCCGCTGTCGCCGTACTGGCTCGGGTCGTACTGCGGGAGTTTGAGCGCCGCGCGCTTGGCGTCGATCAGCTCGAGCGAGCGCGCGTACATCGCGTCCCAGTCCGGGATGAACTCGAGGTCGCCGCCGACCATCTCCTCCCAGCCCTCGGTCATGAGGCGCGTGGCGACGCTGGAGGCCTCCACCGGGCTGCTCACGCCGAAGATGACGTGGGCGCCGGAGGCGGCGAAGTAGGTGCCGATGGCGATGGCCTTCTCGCACATCCACTCGGGGCAGAGGCCGACGGCCGGGAGGTCGTCGATGTCCTCGCCGAGGCCGCCCTCGGTGGCGACCTGCGTCAGCACGGTGAGGATGCGCGAGTTGTCGACGCAGGAGCCGAGGTGCAGCACCGGCGGGATGCCGATGGCCTCCATCACCTCGCGCAGGCCGGGGCCGGCGTGGTCGAGGATCTCGGGACTCAGGTAGCCGGCCTTGGCTCCGGCCGTGGCGGCGCACCCGGTCACGACCACCATCACGTCGTCGGCGATGAAGCGCTTGATCATCTCGACGATGCCCTGGTCCTGGGTGACGCGCACGTTGTTGCAGCCGACGACGCCGGCGAGGCCGCGCACGCGGCCGGCGATGATGGCGTCGTTGAGCGGCCGGAACGAGCCGCGGTGGAAGCCGCCCTGCATGTAGTTGAGGTACTCGTGGCTGAAGCCGGCCACCAGCGGCTCGTGGTAGTCGGGGATGTGGACCGGACCGCGGTTCGGGTAGTTGGCGATCGCCATGCGCACGATCTCGCGGGCCGTCTCCGGGGCGCGGTGCTCGTCGAACTCCACGTGCGTCGCGCCGGGGATCTTGGCCTTCGGCGACGTCGTCACCAGCTGGGTGTGGAAGCGCTGGGCGAGCGGCCCCAGCGCCTGCATGATGCACTGCACGTCGACGACCATGGTCTCGACGGCGCCGGTGAGCACGGCCAGCTCCTGGTGCAGGAAGTTGCCGGCGGCGGGGATGCCGTAGCGCATGAGGATCTCGTTGCTGGTGCAGCAGATGCCGGCG
This sequence comes from Deltaproteobacteria bacterium, assembly GCA_050257915.1. Taxonomy (GTDB): domain Bacteria; phylum Actinomycetota; class Thermoleophilia; order UBA2241; family UBA2241; genus CAIXSE01. The sequence continues at coordinate 7,445 of JBLMXT010000394.1, read as the reverse complement.
AGGTTGATGCCCTGCGCGCCGGCCGCCGCGGCCTCGGCGATGAGCTCCGGATCGCGTGCCGCCTCGACCAGCATCGCCGACAGCGTCGGCTCGTGGCCGTGGACGATGACGTTGACCTGGTCGTCCTTGAGCACGCCCAGGTTGACCTCGCTGGAGAGCGGCGAAGGCGTGCCGAACAGGATGTCGCTGATGTCCGTGCTCAGCATCGCGCCGCCCCAGCCGTCGGCCAGGGAGCAGCGCAGCGCGCTCTTCAGGATGTTCTCGGCGTCGAGGTCGACGCCCTCGTGGGTGCGGTGCAGGACCTCGACGACCTCGCGGTCGATGGCGCGCGGGGTGAGCCCCAGCTCGCGCCATCTGGCCTGGCGCTTCGGCGTGGCGCGCTTCGTGTAGACGATCTCGCCGTGCGGCTGGCCGAACTGCGAGAGCGCCACGTCGGCCACGTCGAGGGCGATCTCGTTGACCTCGCGGCCGCTCGTCGGGATGCCGAAGTACCCGGCCACGGAGTGCAGCTTCTGCTCGTCCTTGATCTTGTAGCCCGCGGCCTCGCCCATGGCGACGGCGCGCAGCGTCATGGCCATGTCGCGGCCGTGGTCGGAGTGGGCGCTCACGCCGCCCGCGACCTGGCGGGCGAAGTGGCGGGCGGCGATGGTCGGCAGGTCGGCGCCGCAGATGCCGGTCTTCTCCTCGGCGTCCTTGCCGACGAGGCGGCAGGGACCCATCGAGCAGATGCGGCAGCAGGCGCCGGACTCGCCGATGGGGCAGGGCTTCATGGTGTCCGCGCGAGAGAACGCGGTGTCGAGCCCGCAGCCCTCGGCATGCGCCAGCATCTCGAGGGCGGCCGGATCGATGCTCTTCGCGGCTACCGGCTTGACGTCGTCGTTGATCTTCTCAGCCATGAGGCGACTCCTTCACGCCCGGGCGGGGACGGGCCGCGACGCGGCTGCGGCCCGGAGGTCCGGGCGGATCGTGGACTGGCGAACGCGCACAGGTCGGTCGGCGATCAGTACTTGCGGTGGTCGCCCGACATCGTGAGATCGGCGGGGTCCGTGGTGGTGACGCGCACACCCGCCGTCAGCCACGCCGGCTTGTCCGTCGGCGGGACTTCCGCCTCGGGGGACTCGCCGGCGGGATAGCCGGCCTGCTCGAGCTGGGCGACGATGCGCTGCGGGTCGGTCTTCGCCGGGTCGTACTCCAGACGAAGTGTAACGTCCATCGCGCTCGCGCCGGTCACCCGGACGTCTTCCGCTCCCTGGAAGAGACCTCGGACGGCGATCACGTGGTGGTCGGCCCACATGCCCGGTACGCTCAGGGCCAGCTGCTCCATTCGTGCCTCCTCGCGCGAACGGTCCTTAGGGGAGGCGACCGCCGGGGGAGGCGGGACGTCACCCCTTGACAAGAACCTAGGGGGGTATCCGCAACTCAGTGTGCGCGACTGTACGACATGGCGCAACCGTTGGTAAAGGATTGTGCTTCTTGTCACAAAATGTCGAACATCGGCGAACGTGAACACCGGCGAAATGCGCGAAAGCGGGGCCGCCGGGCGAACAGAAACGCTCACCGGCGGCCCGAGCATCGACAATCCGTCACGCGGGATGCCGCGGGCGTCAAGCGCCGGGCGCCGTGGCAGACCGCCCTACTGCTGCTTGACGGCGACCAGCGCGACGCCGAGCTTGTCCTCGAGCTGCTTGAGGCGGTCTATCTGCGCGGCGTCGATCGGAGCGGCGTCCATCTGGTGACAGGCGAAGGCGAGGATCGGGACGCCCAGCTCCCCTTCCAGCGACGTGATCTCCTCGATCTGTCCCTGGTCGAGCCTGGTGGCGAGGCTGCACAGCATGGCATGGCTCCTTGTGCGCGGGTGGACGATCACTCATGCCTTCCCCCTCCCCCGCGACGACAACCGTTGGCCGGTCGCGGACGTCAGGCCGTCACCGGCGCGGGAGCCGGCCAGCACAGGCCGTACTCGTCGATCTCCGCGTAGGTCACGCCGCCGAGGCTCGGGATGAGCAGCGAGATCTCGCCCTCCCACACGGCCTTGGGGTAGCCGGCCTGCCACTCGTGGCCGAGCCGTCTGGCCACCTCGCGGAACGCCCACCAGCCGGGTCGAGCCGCGCCCGCAGGGCGCTGGACACGCCGCAGGCGGCTGATGCGCCGCTCGGCGTTGGTGAACGTGCCGTCCTCCTCGCCCCAGGCGACGGCCGGCAGGACCACGTCGGCGACGGCGCACAGGTCGCCGCGCATGGCTCCCTGGACGACGACGAAGTCGGCCCTGCCGAGCGCGGCCAGGAGGCCGCCGGCGTCGCCGAACGACGCCGCCTCGTTGGCCCACACCCAGGCGGCCTTGAGCTCGCCTCCGGCCATGGCCTCGACGATCCCCGCGGTCGAGCGGCCGGGTGTATCCGGGATCGCCTCGACACCCCACGCCTCGGCGAACCGCCGCCGGGCCTCCGCGTCGGTGACGAGGTCGCCGCCGGGCAGCACGTCCGGGGCCACGCCCATGGCCAGAAGGCCCTGGACGTTGCCGGCGCCGAGCGGCAACGAGACGCTGCGCGCGCCGGCGAGGTCGTCGAGCAGGGACTGCAGCTTGACCACGGCCGCGCCGGTGCCGGCGAGGTCGTCGCTGGTACCCAGAGTCGCGCAGACGACCGCCGGACGGACGTCGACGAGCTTGGCGGCGATCTCCCGGATGGTGGCCGCGTCCACGCCGGCGTCCTCCGCGATGCGCTCGGGGAGCACGGCGGCGAGCATCGCCTCGAGCTCCCGCTCGTGCGGCAGCGCCTCGCCGGCGTCACGACGCCCGGCCAGCTCGTTGGCCAGCAGCACGGCGATGATGCCGTTGAGGATCTCCGGGATGGCCGCCGGTTCCACCGCAAGACGCACGGCGGCTGAGTCGCCGAGGTCGCTGTGACCGGAGTCGAGCACCATGAGGTGGGCGCCGTCGCGGACGGCGCGGCGCAGGGCGGTGCCGGCCACCGGGTGGTCGGCCACGGCGCGGTCGCCGACCTGCAGGACGGCGCGCGCCTCCTCGAGCACGGTCAGCGCGCCGGAGGTGTAGCACACGCCGGCGCCGGTCCCGGTGGCCGCGATGGAGACGCGCGACGCCTCGACGGTGCGGTGGTCGATGTCGTTGGTGCCGAGCACGGCGCGGAAGAACTTCTGCCCCTGGTAGGCCTCCTCGTTGGTGCACACCGGCGCGATGAGGCCGGCGACGCCGCCGGCGCCGACCCGCCCGAGCTTCTCGGCGACCAGGTCGAGCGCCTCGTCCCAGCTCGCCTTGACGAGCACCCCGTTGCGGCGGATGAGCGGGTCCTCGAGGCGCGCGCGCTCGTCCGGCTCCAGCACGGCGAACCGCCCGCGCTTGCACAGCCGGCCGCGGTTGGGCGGCACGTCGCCGGCGCCGGTGACCTTGACGACCTCGCCGTCCTTGAGGTGCACCACCGTCTGGCAGCCCATGCCGCAGTGCGGGCAGGTGGTACGGATGCGCTGCAGCTCCCAGTGCCGGGCGACGCCCTTCGCGGTGCGCTCCGTGAGCGCCCCCACGGGGCACGCGTCGACGCACTGCCCGCAGAGCTCGCACTGGTCCAGGTCGGGCAGCGGGTACCAGTCCTTGCCGCCGGCGCGCTCCGCGCGCCGGCCCGAGGGGTGCGGCACCACGCCGTGCACCTGGATGGCCGTACAGGCGGCCCAGCAGCGGCCGCAGAGGATGCACTTGGAGTAGTCGCGGATGACGTAGGCGTCCTCGACGAGCGGGAAGTCCTCGACGCCCGGCAGCTCGCTCGGCGGCTCGACCTGGTACTCGTAGGCGAGCCGGCTGAGCTCACACTCGCCGAGCGCCTCGCAGGTGATGCAGGTGTGACGGCCCGAGCCGATGATGAGCTCGAGCGTGGCGCGCCGGGAGGTGCGGACGCGCTCGCTCATGGTCTGCACGTCCATGCCCTCGGTGGCCGGCGTGCTGCAGGCCGGCAGCAGCCGCCCGGCGCCGGCCACCTCGACCACGCAGAGGCGGCAGACGTCGCGGTGTCCCGCCTCGGGCAGGTAGCACAGGGTGGGGATGGCGATGCCGCCCGCGTTCGCCACGTCGAGGATGGTCTGGCCGGGCTCGAAGGCGAGCACCCGGCCGTCGATGGTGATCTGCGGTGCGCCGGTCGGCGATGCGTCCGTCATCTCACACCACCGCCACGGCGATGCGGTAGCAGCGCAGACAACGCTCGGCCTCGTGCCGGGCGTCCGCGGCGCTCACCGCTCCCTCGACCTCGTCGAAGCACTGGATGCGCACCTCCGGGGGCACGACCATGGGGCGCAGCTTCTCGGTGCTGCCGGTGAACGGGATCGGCGCCTGCGCCTCGTCGCGGATGACGGCGAGCATCGCGTGCTCGAGCCGCTCCTCCAGCGCCGGGGCGACGTCGCAGCCCTGCAGGAACGCGTCGATGGAGACGGCGGCGCGCCTGCCGGCGGCGAGGGCGGCGACGAGGCTGCTGGGCCCTGTGTAGCAGTCGCCGCCGCCGAACACGCGCGGGTCGGCGGACTGCATGGTGAGCGGGTCGACCTCGAGGGTCTTCCACTTGCTCACCTCGATGTGGCTGGGCATGAGCTGGTCGACCGAGCAGACCTGGCCGATGGCCGGGACGATGCAGTCGCACGGGATCACAAACTCCGAGCCTTCGACGGGCTCGGGGCGGCGACGCCCGGAGGAGTCGGGCTCCCCGAGCTGCATGCGCCGGCACTCGAGGCCGACGACCCTGCCGCCCTCGGCCATGATCTTCGTCGGGGCGACCAGCGTGACCATCTCGACGCCCTCCTCCTTGGCCTCGGCGATCTCCACCCGGTCGGCGGGCATCTCGGCCTCAGTGCGGCGGTAGAGCAGCTTGACGTCGTCGAAGCCGATGCGGCGGGCGGAGCGCACGCAGTCCATGGCCACGTTGCCGCCGCCGATCACCAGCATGGTCTTGCCCGTGAGAGGCACCCGGCCGAAGGCGATCTCGCGCAGGAACTCGACGCCGGGCATGAAGCCGTCGTAGCCGGCGTCCTCGCCCTCGCAGCCCATGCGGGCCGACTGGTGCGCGCCGACGGCGATGAACACGGCCTCGTAGCCCCGGGCGAAGAGGTCCTCCATGGTGGCGTCGACGCCGAAACGGAAGTTGTACTCGATCTTGACGCCGAGCGACTCGACGCGCTCGACCTCGGCGCGCAGCACGTCGCGCGGCAGGCGGTAGTCGGGGATGCCGACCGCGGCCATGCCGCCAGCCTCGGGCAGCGCCTCGAAGATGGTGCTGGTGATGCCGTCGAGCCCCAGGTAGTAGGCGCAGGCGAGGCCGGCCGGTCCCGCGCCGATGATGGCGACGCGCGGCTTGCCGGGCATGGGACAGGCATTGGGCTCGGGTTCGCTGTCGGCGACGAAGCGCTTGAGCGTGCGGATGGCGACGGGCTCGTCCACCGAGCCGCGGCGGCAGGCGTCCTCGCAGGGACGGACACAGACCCGGCCGATGGTGCCGGGCATGGGACAGCGCCGGCGCACGGCGTCGGCCGAGCGCTCGACCTCGTCGATGCGCAGCTGCTCCACGTAGGCCGGGATGTCGACGCCGGCGGGGCAGGCGGCCATGCACGGCGCGACGACCGTGGACGCGTACACGCCGCGCGGGATGGACTGCCCGGCGGCGACCGCGGCGGCGAAGCGCTCGTAGTGCTGCTCGAGGGACTCGAGGACGGCGTAGCCGCCGGTGCGGCCGAGGTCGCAGCGCGACGCCTCGGCGACGTGCCGGCTGAGCTCGAGCGCGCGTTCGAGACGGGCCTCGGTCCCCCGGCCGGAGCAGATCTCCTCGAGGATGTCGGCGACCTCGTGCATGCCGATGCGGCAGGGGAAACACTGGCCGCAGCACTCCTGGACGGTGCGGGCGGCGAACTCCCGGGTGAGGTCGACGATGTCGACGGACTCGTCCCACACGGCGACGCCGCCCCAGCCCATGACGGCGCGGAAGGTGCCGGCCAGCTCGTCGGGGAGTCGCGAAGGGTCGGTGGTCCAGGCACCCGCCACGGCGACGGCGGCGTCGGTCATGCAGCCTCCTCTGCGCCGGTCGGGCACTGGCTCGGCGACTGCCTCCCTCCAGCGGCAGAGTGGAGGGCCCGGACCGGACGGTTCGTCCTCGGCGCCCCAGCGGGGCGTCTCTCAACGCACAATGATACGTTCGAGCGCCGCGAGCCACAATCGAGCACGGCCGTTGACCGGCGGGGCCGCACGAGGAAGGAGATGCGGGACGTGCGCGGCGGCCGCGTCAGGCGCCCGCGAGGGCGCGGTGGGCGGCGTCGGCGAGCGCGGCCGGCGACTGGGCCCCGCTCACCGCGAAGCGCCCGCCGAACACGAACGTCGGCACGGCCCGGATGCCGAGCTCGGCGGCGCGGCGCTCGTCCAGCCGGACCGCCGTCGCCGTGAGGTCGCCGTCGAGGGCCGCCGCCGCCCGCTCCGCGGGCATCCCGGCGGCCTCCGCAACGTCCTCGAGCACGGCGCGGTCGCCGACGTCTGCGCCGCGTGCCCAGTAGGCCGAGAGAAGGCCGAGGCCGATGCGCTGCTGCAGCTCCTGCTGCACTTCGTCTCCCTCTTCCAGCGCGCCGGCGAGCAGCCGATGCGCGAGAAACGTGCTCGGGCGCCGCTCGAGCGCTTCGACGTCGACGAGCGGCAGGCCGTCCGCCGCGGCGGCGTCCCCCAGCCGCGCGGCCATGCCCGCGAGCACCCCCGGGCCGTACTTGCCCTCGAGGTAGTCCGCGAACCCCGTCCCCTCGGGGGGCACGGTCGGGTCCAGCTCGAACGCCGCGAACCGCCAGGTCAGCCCCGCGGCAGCGTCGCCGAGCCGTCCGAGCGCGGTGAGCCAGCGCGACGCGCCGACGTAGCACCACGGTCAGACGATGTCGGACCAGATGACGACGTCGATCATGCTTCTCTCCTCGTCGCGGGACGCTCGCAGGGTGGTTTCCCCGAACGCGGGACGGCTAGTCGGCCGCCTCGCCGGCCGGACACGGAGACGGGGAGGACACGCGGCCCTCCGGCCTGAGACAATGGCCCCGGCACGCACCACCAGCAAGGAGCATCGATGCCGTCCGAACTCAGCGTCCACGCCGTGCAGCACGGCCCCATGCGGTTCGCCATCAGCGACGGCGAGCACGAGGTGACCGTCGACTACCCGCTGCCCGGCGGCGACGGCGACCTCGGCGGGATGACCCCGCTGCGCCTCCTCCTCGCCAGCCTCGCGGGCTGCAGCGGCAGTTCCGTGGCGGCGCTCCTCAGGCGCGACGGGCAGCCCGTCGAGCGCGTCGAGGTGACGGCGTGCGGACGGCGGCGCGACGAACACCCCACCGTGATCACCGACATCGACCTGACGTTCGTGATCCACGGCGACGTCGACACCGCGCGCGTCGAGCACGCCCTGGCGCTGTCCGAGGCGCAGATCTGCCCGGTG
>JBLMXT010000393.1:0-2571 GCA_050257915.1 Deltaproteobacteria bacterium | reverse complement strand
CGTCCAGTACAAGGTCAAGGACCCGTACAAGTACCTCTTCAAGGTCCGCAATCTCGACAGCGCCACGCGGCGCGGCGAGAGCACGACGTTCCGCGACATGAACGAGGCGGTGATGCGCGAGGTGGTGGGCGACCACAGCGTCAACGAGGTGCTGACCGTGGGCCGCGAGAAGATCCAGGTGGACGCGAAGAACCTCCTGCAGCAGCTCTGCGACCGGTACGAGACCGGCCTCGAAGTGCTCCAGATCGTCCTGCAGGACGTGAACCCGCCCGACCCGGTCAAGCCGGCGTTCAACGAGGTGAACCAGGCCATCCAGGAGAAGGAGCGGCTGATCAACGAGGCGTGGGCCGATTACAACCAGACCGTGCCCAACGCCCGGGGCGAGGCCGAACGCGTCATCCGCGCCGCCGAGGGCTACGCGCTGGAGCGCGTGAACAACGCGCGCGGCGACGTGGCGCGGTTCGTCAACATCTACGACGAGTACCGGAAGGCGCCCGACGTCACGCGCAAACGCCTCTACCTCGAGACGCTCAACGAGGTGCTGCCGAAGACGGGCCGCAAACTCATCATCGATTCGTCCATGAAGGGGCTGCTCCCCCTGCTCAACCTCGACCCGATCAAGCAGGAGGCCAAGTAATGAAACGCCTGGGCCTCACTGCCGCCATCTTCTTCGGCCTGCTGACGCTCGCCTCGTCGCTCTACACCATCAGCGAGACGGAGCAGGCCATCATCACCCAGTTCGGGGAGCCCGTCGGGAAGCCGAAGACGGACCCCGGCCTCTATCTGAAGGTGCCGTTCATCCAGCAGGTGCACACGTTCGAGAAGCGCTGGCTCGAGTGGAGCGGCGATCCGAACCAGATCCCGACGAAGGACAAGAAGTACATCTGGGTGGACACCTACACGCGCTGGCGCGTGAAGGACCCGCTCCTCTTCTACCAGCGCGTCCGCGACGAGCGCAGCGCCCAGTCGCGCCTCGACGACATCGTCGACGGCGACACGCGCAACGTGATCGCCAACAACGATCTGATCGAGGTCGTCCGTAGCACCGACCGGCCGTTCGAAGAGACCGAGGAGGATGCCGGCATCGACACGCGCGCAGCCGAGGTCGTCGGCAAGCTCGCCATGGGCCGGAACAAGATCACGCGCGCCATCCTCGAGATGTCGCGCCCGATTGTCGCCGAGTTCGGCATCGAGCTCGTCGACGTGCAGATCCGGCGCGTCAACTACGTCACCGAGGTCCAGCAGAAGGTCTTCGACCGCATGGTCTCCGAGCGGCGCCGCATCGCCGAGCGCTCGCGGTCGGAAGGCCAGGGCAAGGCGGCGGAAATCCGCGGGCAGAAGGAGCGCGAGCTCAAGGGCATCCAGTCCGAGGCCTACCGCAAGGCCCAGGAGCTCATGGGCAAGGCCGACGGCGAGGCGACGCGCATCTACGCCGAGGCCTACGGCCGCGACCCGGAGCTCTACCAGTTCCTGAAGACCATGGAGACGTACCGGAAGACCCTGGCGTCGGACACGACGCTCATCCTGTCCACGGACGGCGAGTTCCTCAGGTTCCTGAAGCAGAGCAGGTAGGATCGGCGCCCGCACGGGGGCACACGCACATGCCCGATGCCATCGTCCTCCGGGGATTGACGAAGACCTTCGGCAGCACCGTCGCGGTGCGCGACCTCGATCTCGTCGTCCCGCAAGGCGCCCTCTACGGCGTGATCGGCCCGAACGGCGCCGGCAAGACCACGGCCATCCGGATGATCCTCTCCATCCTCCTGCCGGATCGGGGCGAGCTCTCGGTGCTCGGCCGCCGGTCGGCGATGGACGCCAAGGACCGGATTGGCTACCTCCCCGAGGAGCGGGGCCTCTACAAGCGCATGCGCGTCGGCCAGTTCCTCGCCTACATGGCCAGGCTCAAGGGCGCCGACGGGGCCGACCTGCGGTCGCGCATCCGCGCGTGGCTCGAGCGCGTCGACCTGGGCGGCGTCGAGCACAAGCGCTGCGAGGAGCTGTCGAAGGGGATGCAGCAGAAGGTGCAGTTCGCGGCCGCCGTCATCCACCGGCCCGACCTGCTCATCCTCGACGAGCCGTTCAGCGGCCTCGACCCGGTGAACCAGCGGCTGCTCCGCGAGCTGGTCGGCGAGGAGCACCGCAGGGGCGCCACCGTCCTGTTCTCGACGCACGTGATGGTGCACGCCGAGCAGTTGTGCGATCACGTGGTGATGATTCACCGCGGCGACAAGGTGCTCGACGACGAGATCGCGGCGATCCGGGCCAGGTACGATCCCCGCAACCTGCTGTTCGAGCCCCTCGACAGCGGCGCCGACGTCGCGTCGCTGGCGCGGATCCCGGGCGTCGGCGGCCTGCGCAAGGACGGCGCGGCCTGGGACATCGCCCTCGCGCCGGGGGCCAGCCCGGCGGCGGTGATCCAGCAGGTCGCCGCCGCCATCGCGCCGGCCCGGGTCGAGCTTCGCCGGCCGAGCCTCGAGGACGTCTTCATCACCATCGTGCGCGAGGCGTCGGCCGACGGCGACGACGCGACGCTGCGGGCGGCCGTGCGCGACGACGGCGAGGGCCGGAAGG
>JBLMXT010000392.1:0-4186 GCA_050257915.1 Deltaproteobacteria bacterium | reverse complement strand
TGGGGTTCGTAGCGCTCGCGGAGCACCTCCGGCTCCGCGGCGCGGTCGGTCTTGTAGTCGACGACGACCCACTCGCCGCCGTCGCGATACACGAGGTCGATCGCGCCTGCAACGACCACGGTGTCCACGAGGGCGCCGATAGGCAGCTCGCGGTAGACGGCGCCGGTGGTGGCCGCCGCCTCGGCGGCGGCGCGAACGGGCGCAGCGCGCCAGCACGCGCCGGCCAGGTCCGCCGCCTCGCCTGCCAGATCCGGGCGCTCCAGCTCCGCGGCGGCGGCCATGGCGGCCGGCGCGATGGACGCCGCGTCGGAGAGGTCGCACAGCTCCATCACGCGGTGGACGGCCGAGCCCAGAGCGAGCGCCCGTGCCCGGCCGGCCGGGGCGCCCGGCCCGCCGCCCCGCACCGCTTCATCGACGTGCTCGAGGCCACTTGGGCTGGTGGCCGGCGCCGGCATGCAGGCCTGCTCGAGCAGCGCCTCGCGCCGCCGCCGCCACTCCGCGCGCGCGGCGGCCAGGTCGCGCTCGTCCGCCGCCCCGTCACGGTCGTCCAGGGCCGGAGGCACGCGCGGCGGTAGCACCAGCAGGCCGCCGTCCTCGTACTCCTCGGTGAGCACCGCGGCCGCGGGCAGCGCGTCCGCGATCGGACCCAGGAGCACGGCCGCGGCGGTCCCGTCCTTGTTGCGCAGGTGACCGAAGCAGGAGACGACCAGGCGGTCCCGGGCGCGCGTCGCGGCGACGTAGAGCAACCGGCGACCCTCGCTCGCCTCCATGAGCTTCTCGCGCTGTCGGAGCGCCGTGTACCGCTGCGGCTCGAGGTCACGCGCCGGAGCGCCCGGCAGCTCGGCCTTGAGTCTGATCGCCAGGCGCCGCTCCTCGCGGTCGACGATGGGCTCACCGCCACCACCGCCGCCGCCGAGAGCGCCGCCGGCGAGGATCACGATCGGGTACTCGAGCCCCTTGGCCTTGTGGATGGTGAGGAGGTGGACGACGTCCCCGTCGTCGTCCACCTGGGACTCCTGCTCGCCGGACGCGTCGCCGGCCTCGGCGGCCCACGCCAGGAACGCCCCGAGGCCTCTGCCCCCCGCCCCCGCGCCCGCGCGCGCGCGGGCGACCAGCTTCTCCAGGTTCGCGCTGGCCGGAGCGCCGCCGGAGCCGGTCGCGGCGAGGAACTCGGTCGCGCCGGCGCTGCGTACGAGCTCGGCGGCCAGCTCGTGCGGCTCGCAGGCGGCGCGGCGCTCGTACAGCCGGCGCAGCGTACCGAGCGCCGCGGCGACCGCCGCGTGCGTCTCCGGCTGCGCCGCGAACAGGTCGAAGCGGCCGCCGGCCGCCCAGAACAGGAACAGATCGTCGTCGCTGAAGCCGAAGAACGTCGAGTGCAGCGCCCCGTACACGGCCGGCCCGTCGCTCGGGTCGTCGACGGCGCGCAGGCAGAGCAGGGCGTCGTCGACCTCGCGGCGCGCGAAGTAGGCCTTGCCGCCGTCCACCCGGTAGGGCACGCCGGCCTCGCGGAACGCCTGCTCGTAGGTCTCGAGTCCGGTGGTCGCCCGGAAGAGCAGGGCGATGTCGCCCCAACGCGGCGGGCGCCACGCCTCGCCGTCACCGCCGTCGCCAGGCGCGCGATCCTGCACGGTCCAGCGGTGCTGCTCCTCGCCGTGCATGGCGAGGAGCAGCGCGGCCAGCGCCCGCGCCTCGGCCTGCCGCGCCGCGTCCGCGGCCCCTGCGGCCGTACCGAGGTCGTCGCCGAGGAGCACAGCCACCCGCGGCCCCTCCGCGGCCGGACGGTAGGGCTCCACCCATTGGTAGGCCGGCTGGCGGCCCTGCTCCTGGTCCTGGTCGAACACGTCCGCGAACACGTTGTTGACCCACTGCACCACCGCCGGCGTGGTGCGGAAGTTCTGGCGGATAGCCTCGACCGCCCCCGTGCCGCCCGGCTGCCCCGCGACCAGGAGCTTCACCTGGTCGTACATGCCGATATCAGCGCGCCGGAAGCGGTAGATGGACTGCTTGGGATCGCCGACCACGAACAGCTTGCCCGGCTCGAGGACCACGTCGCGCCAGTCCTGCGCGGCCGGCGAGCGCTCGCAGAGGAAGAAGACGATCTCCGCCTGCAGCGGGTCGGTGTCCTGGAACTCGTCGACCAGCAGATAGCGGAAGCGCGCCTGCAGCGCCGCCCGAGCGGCCGGCTCGCGCTTGAGCACGTCGCGCAGGCACCCGAGCAGATCGGTGAAGTCGAGGCGGCCGAGCGCCAGCTGAGTCGCGGCCGCCCAGCGCGAGAACGCATCGGCGACGGCCACGGCGAGCGTGGTGAGGAAGGCGGCGAACGCCTCCCGGGCCGCGAGCACCTCCGCGACCGCCTCGCGGTAACGGGTGAGGAGCTCGTCCTTGCCCCCGCGGGCCGGGTCCCAGTTGCCCTTGTTGCCGCCGGGCGCCGTGGCCGTGGTCTTGACCGGCAGCGCGTAGAGCGCGGCCGCGATCTGGTCGACGTCCGCCGGCGGCCGCTCCAGGAGCGCGCGGCCGGCGTCGACGAGGCTCATCGCGGCGATGCAGCCCTTGTCGCCGGTGTTGGCGCAGGCGACGGAGCAGTGCTCGGCCAGCCTGTCCAGCGGGACCGCCAGTCCCTCCAGCGCGCCGTGGAGGTCCGGCTCGGGGAGCAGCTCGACCTGAGGGTCGAGGTCGTAACGCTCGCCGAACACGCCCTTGGGACCCACGGCGAGCGTCCGCAGCCAGTCGAGCCGCACGCCCGCACGCAGGAGGCGAGCGAGTCCCTGCCGGGTCGAGCTCACGGAGGGATCGGCGGCGGCGAGCTCGCTGAGCCACTCCTCCCACAGCCGGCCACGCTCGAGGTCAGATCCGAGGGCGTCGAGCTGCTCGAACGCCGGGTCCACGCGGGCCTCGACGGGGAACTCGCGCAGCAGACGGCCGGCGAACCCGTGGATGGTGCTGATGGGCGCGTCGTCGAGCGCGTCGAGCGCGCCCTGGATGACCGCCGCACGCGCCGCGTCTCCGGCGGCCTGACCCGCCAGTCGCTCGAACTCCTCGCGGATGCGCTGGCGGAGCTCACCGGCTGCCTTCTCCGTGAAGGTGATCGCCGCCACCGTGCGCGTATCGTCCGTCCCCAGCACCGGGTCGAGGACGCAGTTCACGTACCGGTCGACGAGCACCCGGGTCTTCCCGGTGCCGGCGCCCGCCTCCAGGAGAAAGGTCGTGCCGAGGTCGGCGGTCACCCGCCGGCGGACGTCCTGGTCGCAGACCGGCCGCTCAGCCGGCATCGGTGTCCTCCTCGCAAGGTCCCGACTGGAGTGTGCACACGGGCTCCAGAAGGTCGTGCTCGCGCTTGCGCGCCCTGGCCCAGGCAGAGACGCCACAGGCGTAGCGCACGTCGCAGAAGTCGCAGCGCTGCCGTGTGCTGCGCGGGAACAGTCCCGTGTCGACGAGCGCCACCGAGCTCGTGACGAGGTCGCGGAGGCGGCGCTCGGACCCTTCTTCTGACTGCGGAAGCACGAGGTCCTCGAAGCCGCCACGGCGCGTGATGAGCCGATAGAGGCAGGTGATGGCGCCGTAGTCCCTGTCCCCGGCCTGGCGCAGCGCGAGACGGTAGACCGGGAGCTGGATGCTCAGGCCCTCCTTGATGCGGGCGCGCTCAGTCCCGCCGGCGCCGGACTTGTAATCGATGAGACGGGCTCCGGACGGGGTCTCGTCGACGCGATCGAGCCTGCCGGCGAAACGCACCGAGCGGCCGAGCGGGAGGTCGACGGCGACCGGTCGCCCCATCGCCTCGCCGAAACGCCATTCCACGGCGACGGGCCGGCTCCCCGGATCCGAGAAGACCGGGTCGAGGCGCACCGTCTCGAGCAGGTCCTCGAGCAACAGCTCGCGCCGGACCTCCCAGGAGAGCGACGCCCCGGTGACGCCGCGGCCTTCGGCCTCGGCACAGCACGTCTCCCACGCCGTGCGCACCGCAGCCAGGGCCTCGTCCCGGCCCAGTCCGCCGGCGATCACCTGCTCGTAGGCGCGCTGGAGGATGTCGTGCGCCAGCGTTCCGAACTCCTTGGCGTCCATCTCGAGCGCGTCGCCCGGCTCGTCGGGCACTTGGAGCCCGAACACGTCGCGCAGCAGGAAGGAGAAGGGGCAGCTGACGTAACGCTCGAGGCGCGTAGGGTGCATCTCGCCGTCGAACGGGTGGGTG
>JBLMXT010000391.1:0-2927 GCA_050257915.1 Deltaproteobacteria bacterium | reverse complement strand
CTGGTGGCGCCGCACCGCGTTGACCATCGCCTTGGCGCGCTCGCCCTCCGCGACCTTGCCCTCCACCTGGCGGGCGACCACGACCTGGTCGTTCTCGAACTTGACCACGCCCTCGACCTCGAGCTTGCCGGAGTCGGTGTGGATCCAGCCGGTGTCGGCGACCTGCCCGCCGCCCTCGGCGTAGAACGGCGATTCCGCGAGCTTGACCGCCACGCGGCCGTCGCCGAGCTCGCCGAGCGCGCGCACGACCGTGAAGACCTCGAGGCGCTCGTAGCCGACGAAGTCCGCGCGCACCTCAGTCGTGCGCCGCTGGAAGTCGTCCACCTCGCCCGGCCCGGAGGCGAACGCGCCCTCCTTCTGGGCGGCGCGGGCGCGCTCGCGCTGCTCCTCCATGAGGCGCCCGAAGCGCTCCTCGTCCACGGTCATCTCCTCCTCCGCGGCGATCTCGCGCGTGAGGTCGAACGGGAACCCGTAGGTGTCGTGGAGCTCGAACGCGACCTCCGCGGGGAGCTCGGTCCCGGCGTCGCGGGCGCGGCGCAGCGCCTCCTCGAGGATGCCCATCCCCTGGTCGAGGGTGCGGCGGAAGCGCACCTCTTCCTCGTCGACGACGCGGCGGATCTCCGGTTGTGCCTCGGCGAGGGCGGGGTAGGCGCCGCGCATGTGCTCGACGACGGTGTCGGTGAGGGTGGCGAGGAACGGCTTCTCCACGCCGATCGCCACCGCCTGCTGCACGGCGCGGCGGATGATGCGCCGCAGCACGTAGTCGCGGCCGTCGTTGCCGGGCAGGACGCCGTCCATGATCAGGAAGGACGCGCCGCGCGCGTGCTCCGCCATGGTGCGCAGGGCGCGCATGATCGCTGGCGACGCCCCGACCTCGACGCCGGCCAGCTCCGCGCCGCGCTCGACCAGCGGCCGGAAGAGGTCGGTCTCGAACACGTTGGTGACGCCCTGGGAGATGCTCGCGATGCGCTCGAGCCCCATGCCGGTGTCGATGCTGCCCTTGGCGAGGGGGGTGAGGCGGCCGGACTCGTCCATGTCGTACTGCACGAACACGAGGTTCCAGTACTCGAGGTAGCGGTCGCAGTCGCAGCCCGGCTTGCACTCCGGGTCCTCGCAGCCCAACTCGGGGCCGAAGTCGTAGTAGAGCTCGGAGCAGGGCCCGCAGGGGCCGGTAGGCCCGGCCGGGCCCCAGAAGTTGTCGCCGCGCCCGAGGCGGACGATGCGCTCGTCGCCGAAGCCGTGCGTCTTCCACAGCTCCACGGCCTCCTCGTCCGCCGGCACCTGGTCGTCGCCCCCGAACACGCTCACCCAGATCTTGTCGCGCGGGATCCCGAGCTGGTCGGAGAGCTCCAGCGACCACTGGATCGCCTCGGCCTTGAAGTAGTCGCCGAACGAGAAGTTGCCGAGCATCTCGAAGAAGGTGAGGTGCCGCGCCGTCTTCCCCACGTTCTCGACGTCCGAGGTGCGGAAGGAGCGCTGGCAGGTGGTGATGCGCGTGGACGGCGGCGTCCCGACGCCGAGGAAGTACGGCTTGTACTGCTGCATCCCGGCGGTCGTGAACAGGACGCTGGAGTCTCCGGCGGGGACCAGGCTCGCCGGTTCCCCGGCGAGGTGGCCTCGCTCGACGAAGAAGGTACGGAACAGGTCACGGATGTCGGCAGCGTTCACGGGGGAGTCCTTGGTGCGTGGATGTCGGTACGGCCTCAGCGCGCGTCGTCGGACGAGCGCGGAGGCAGCGGGTTGTCGAGATCGCCGATCTCCTCCCGCAACTTCTCGAGCGAGCGCCTGATGAGACGCGAGACGTGCATCTGCGATATACCCACGCGCTCGGCGATCTGACTCTGCGTCAGTCCCTCGAAGAAGCGCAGGTGGAGGATGTAGCGCTCGCGCTTGTCGAGCTTGGCGAAGCCGGGCGCGAGCGTGGTGCGGTCCTCCATGGTGTCGTAGGCCTCTTCCTCCCCGCCGAGATAGTCGATGAGGCCGGCGTCCTCCTCGCCCGACTCGCCGTTGGGAGAGGCCTGCAGCGACACCGAGTTGTAGGCCTGGCTGGTCTCCAGCGCCTCGAGCACTTCTTCGGGCGTCGCGTTGGCCGCCTCGGCCAGCTCGTTGATGGTCGGGGAGCGCTGCAGCTTGGGCACCAGCTCGTCGATCACCTTGTTGAGGCGGATGTTGAGCTCCTGCAGGCCGCGGGGCACGCGCACCGACCAGCCCTTGTCGCGGAAGTAGCGCTTGATCTCCCCGACGATGTTGGGCGTGGCGTACGTGGTGAGCTCCACGCCCCTGCTCAGGTCGAAGCGGTCGATGGCCTTGATGAGGCCGATGGCGCCGACCTGGACCAGGTCGTCGAAGTGCTCGCCCCGGGACGCGTAGCGGCGCGCGAGTGAGCGCACCAGCGGCAGGTACATGGTGATGAGCTGCTCGCGCGCCTTGCGGTCGCCGTACAGGTGGTAGCGCCGCAGCAGGTACTGGTCGAGCTTCTCGGAGTCGTCCTTGCCGCGACCCTCGGGATCGGCGGAGGGTCCCTCCTGCCGCGCCTCCGAGCCCTCCGGCTCCTCGTCGTCGTCCGGCACCCGTCGCGCCTGACCCGGCAGGGCCTCGAGGTCCAGCGGATCGTTGACGCGTCTGTCGTCGCGACTGCTCACGCCGTCTCCGAGCGGTTCTTGACGATGACCACGTTGAAGGAGCCGTCCTGCTCCAGCTCCTCCACGACCACGTCGTCGACGAGGCGACGCAGCAGCGTGCAGAGGTCGATGCAGTCGCCGGGGGTCAGGGCGACCTGCTCGCGCAGCCGCGCCGAGCGGAACGCTCCCGCGGAGACGCGCAGTGAGGCGCCGTTGACGACCACGAGGACACGGAGGCCGTCGAGCTCCTCCGCCTCGAGCGCGGCCTGAAGCAGGCCGTCGGTGGCCAGGAAGAGGTCGTCCAGG
>JBLMXT010000390.1:0-3336 GCA_050257915.1 Deltaproteobacteria bacterium | reverse complement strand
GCCCTGCCCGGCCGCCGCCACGACGGCGCCCGGCGCGCTCTCCGCGGCGCTCACGCAGCAGCACGCCGAAGTGCTCGCCGGGGTGGTGCTCACCCAGGTGGCCGCGGCCGGCACGCCGGTGTACTACGGACCGCGGCTCAGCGCCGTGGACCCGCGCAGCGGCGTCGTGGTCAGCGGCACGCCGGAGACCGGCGTCGCGTCCATCGCGGCCGTCCTGCTGGCGCGCCGCTGCGGCCTCGCCTGCGACTGCTACGGTCCCTGCAGCGACAGCAAGGTCGTCGACGCGCAGTTCGGCTACGAGCGCTCGGTCAACGCGCTCCTCGGCATGGCGCCCAGGCCCCGCCTGCTCTCCGGCATCGGCGAGATCCAGGCCGGCGTCGCCAGCTGCCTCGAAGTGCTGGTCATCGACGACGAGGTGCTCAACAACGCGCGCTACGCCCTCTCTCCGCGGCCCTGGGACGGTGACGCGCTCGACCTGGGCGCGATGGTCGACGGCGTGCTCTCCGGCCGCGGGTTCCTCGGCGCCAAGCACACCCGCCGCTACATCCGCAGCGAGTTCGTCAGTCCGCTGCTCAGCTACCGCGGCGGCCTCGGCGACTGGCTCGCCTCCGGTCGCACCGGGCTCGTGGACCTCGCCTCCGACCGAGCGGCCGAGCTCGCCGGCCGCGATCCCCTCGGCCTTCCGGACCACATCCTGGACGAGCTCGTGGCGCTGATCGACCGGTGCGCCGCCGGCCTGGGCATCAGCGACCACCCCGACCCGCGCCGCGTGCTCGGCCTGTAGACTGCCGTCATGGGCATCCCGTTCATCCACGTCCAGGCTCGGGGCTCGTACCGCGAGCTCGGCCGCGCCGTCGGCGAGGCCGCCCGCGAACAGGTGCAGGCGTCGGTCGACTTCTTCCGCGCGAACTTCGCCACGATGACGGGCGGGCGCCTCACCTTCGCCGCGGCGGAGGATCTGGCTCCGGCTTACGCCGTCGCGGCGCGCCGCTGGCTGCCTCGCCACGTCGAGGAGCTCGAGGGGCTCGCCGAGGGCGCGCGCGTCCCCTTCGCTCACCTGCTCGTGCTCAACTGCGGCGAGGAGTTCACCTCCGCCGAGCCCGTAGCCGGCGACCGGGCGCGCTCTCCGGGCGCGCCGCGTTCCGGCGACCACTGCACGGCGGTCGCCGTGGTCGCCGGCGGCCGCCACATCGTGGGCCACAACATGGACTGGTACGTCATCGACGCGGTCAACAACGTCCTCTTCGACCTCACCGGCCCCGACGGCACGCGGATCATGGGGCTGGCCGGTGCGCCGTACCTGCTCATGCTCGGCATGAACAGCCACGGCGTCGGTAACGTGAGCAATTCGGTGCACTCCAACGACAACCGCGTCGGTGTTCCCAACACGTTCGTCCGGCGGGCGACGCTGGAGGCGCGGACGCTGGAGGAGGCGCGGGACCGTGGCCTCCTGGCCGCCCGCGCTCGCGGCACCAACCAGTTCTTCGCCGACACGGGCGGGCGGCTCTGGGACCTGGAGACGTCGGCAACCGCCCACGCCCTCATGGACCACACGAGCGCCGGCTTCATGGCGCACACCAACCACTACGTCTCGCCGGACCTGCGGCCCTTCGAGGGCTACGCCGGCGGCGAGTCCGAGGTCAGGCTCTCCACCGCCGAACGGCTGCTGGGAGAGGGCATCGCCGCCGGGGAGGACCCGGTGGAGCTCGTGGCCCGGGTCCTGCGCACGCACGAGCCTTCTCCCGCCGAGGCCATCTGCGGCCACCCCGACCCGGACGAGGCGCCGGCCGAGCAGGGCATGACGGTCGGCAGCATCATCTGCGACCTGGACGAGCGCCGCCTCTACGCGTGCGCGGGCACGCCGTGCGAGAACGCGTACAGGGTCTTCGAGATGGGCGACGCGTGACCGGTCGTCCACTCCCGGCCCACGACCTGGTCGTCACGGGCGCCCGCGTCGTCGACGGCTGCGGCAACCCCTGGTACCACGGCGACGTCGGCGTCCGCGGCGACCGCATCGCGGCGATCGGCGCGCCGGGGACGCTGCGCGGTCGGCGCGTCGTCGACGCCGGCGGCCGCTACGTCACCCCCGGCTTCATCGACCCGCACACTCACTCCGATCTCTCCATCCTGCTGCACCCGCGGGCCGAGACGGCGGTGCGCCAGGGCGTGACCACGCACGTCACCGGCAACTGCGGCATGTCGGCGGCGCCGCTCACCGAGAAGCACCGCGCCGACGCCGTCCAGAACTGGGCCCACTACGGCTGGGGGCTGGACGACGTGGCCTGGGACTGGCGCACCTTCGGCCAGTACCTGACGGCGGTGCGCCGCGGCGGCCACGCGATCAACATCGCGCCGCTCGTCGGCCACGGCGCCCTGCGGCTGGCGGTCGTCGGTTTCGCCGAGCGCGCCGTCACGGAGCGCGAGCTCGCGCGCATGGAGCGGCTTCTGGACGCCTCGCTGCGCGCGGGGGCGCACGGCATGTCGAGCGGCCTCGTGTATCCGCCCGGCTGCTTCGCGAGCACGGACGAGCTGCTCGCGCTGTGCCGGGTGGTGGCGCGTCACCGGGGCATCTACACCTCGCACGTGCGCGGCGAGCGCGAGACGATCCTCGCCGCCGTCGCCGAGGCGCTGGAGCTGGGGCGCGCCGCCGGCTGCCCCGTCGAGGTCTCGCACAACGCGCCCAAGTGGGGCGCGCCCGACGACGCCTCAGCCAACCTCGCCCTGATCGAGGAGGCGCGGCGCGGCGGCCTCGACGCGACCACGGACAACGACGTGCACACCGACCTCGCGCCGCGGTTCTCGCGGGCGCTGCCGCAGCCGGTGCTCGACCTCTCGCACGAGGCCCTGCTCGCGCTGCTCTCGGACCCCGAAGCGCGCACGGCGCTCAAGCGCGAGGTGCTCGAGGACGCGTTGCCGGGCGCCGGCTACGCCGGCGTCGTGCGCCACGGCCGCTTCGACAGGGTGGTCGTGTTCCACGCCGGCCGCCACCCGGAGCAGCGCGGCCGCTCCGTCGCCGACATCGCCGCCGAGCGCGGCGCCGACGCGTTCGACACCTTCCTCGACCTCATCGTCGAGAACGACGACGACATCGTCGGGCTCTTCGACTACATCGAGGAGAAGAACATCCGGGCGCTGCTGCAGAGCCCGCTGGCCATGATCTCGTCCGACGGGCTGGTCATGGCGCCGCCGGACGAGCAGGACGACCCGTCGCTCTACTGGCCGTGCAGCTACGGGGAGTACCCGGGCGTGCTCGAGCGCTACGTGCGCGAGGAGCCGGTGCTGCGCCTCGAGGAGGCCGTGCGCAAGATGACCTCCTTCCCGGCGCAGCGCTTCCGC
>JBLMXT010000389.1:0-6170 GCA_050257915.1 Deltaproteobacteria bacterium | reverse complement strand
GACGGCCTCCAGGCCAGCACCGGCCTGCCGCGCAGCCAGTTCTGCCGCGCCTGCTTCGACGGCGACTACCCCATCGCGGTGCCCGAGGAGTACGCGATGTGCAAGATGCGCTTCGAGAAGGACGCCGCGAGCCTCTGCGACCCCTGAGCGGGTCGCCCTCCCACCGCCGGTGCTCGGGGTACACTCGCCCGAGCACGCCGGTCGCGTCAGCGTCTCACACAGGAGGACCGATGAAGTCACGCCGCCCCGAAGCCGCCGGTCGCAGGCCCGCACGCACGCGTCGCGCCCGTCTCGCAGCCATGCTCGCCGTGGCGGGACTCGCGGCCGCGGTACCGTTGGCGCTGTCCGCCTGCGGCTCGGACGCAGGGACGGGCGACTCGGGTGTGGACGCCGCGGCGCTCGGCGGCGCGGTCTGGCGAGCCGTCGAGATCGCGGGCGTGACGACGGCGCCGGCGGAAGGAGCCGAGGCCACGGCGACGTTCGAGGGTGGCGTCGTCAGCGGGTCCGGAGGCGTCAACCGCTACACGGCCGCCTACACGACGGAGGAGCCGGACGGGATCACCATCGAGCAGCCGGCGGCGACGCTCATGGCCGGGCCGGAGGACGCGATGGCGCAGGAGCAGGCGTACTTCGCGGCGCTCGCCGCGGCCGCGTCGTTCGCGGTCGACGGCAGCTCGCTCACGCTGATGGACGACCAGGGCGCGACCCTCGTCCGCTTCGAGGTCGCCGTGCCGACGCCGCTCGCGGGCACCGCCTGGCAGGCGCTGGCCTACAACAACGGCAAGGGGGCGCTGCAGTCCCTGGCCGTCGACAGCACCATCACGGCCGTGTTCGGCGACGATGGGAGCCTCAGCGGCAACGCGTCCGTCAACCAGTACTCGACCGCGTACTCCGCGGCGGGCGAGGAGATGTCCATCGACGCGCAGATCGTCACCACCAAGATGGCCGGGCCGCCGGAGCTCATGGAGCAGGAGGCGGCCTACCTGGCGGCGCTTCCACAGACCGCGACCTACACGATCGAGGGTGACGAGCTCTGGCTGCGCGACGCGGAGGGTGCGGCGCTGGCGCACTACGTGGCCGAGTAGCGCACCACGAGACCATGAGCGACACGCCCGTCCCTGCGTTCCACGTGATGGCCAAGCCCACCGGGGCGCGCTGCAACCTGCGCTGCGACTACTGCTTCTTCCTCGAGAAGGAATCGCTGTATCCCGGCAGCGACTTCCGCATGACCGACGAGGTCATGGAGGCGTACATCGCGCAGACGGCGCAGGCCCAGCGCGTGCCGCAGGTGACGCTCGCCTGGCAGGGCGGCGAGCCGACGCTGATGGGGCTAGACTTCTTCCGCCGGGCACGCGCGGCCGAATCCGGCCGCGTGCCCGCCGGCACGGCCGTCGAGCGCACGCTGCAGACCAACGGTGTCCTGCTCGACGACGCGTGGTGCGCCTTCCTCGCCGAGAACGACTACCTCGTCGGCCTCAGCATCGACGGGCCGCGCGAGCTGCACGACGCCTACCGCCACGACGCCGGCGGGCGGCCGGTCTTCGACCGCGTCGTCGCCGCCGCCCGCCGCCTGCAGAAGCACGGCGCCGCGTTCAACGTGCTCTGCACGATCAACGCGGCCAACGCCGGCCACCCGCTCGACGTGTATCGCTTCTTCCGCGACGAGCTCGGCGCCCGCTACGTGCAGCTCATCCCCATCGTCGAGGTCGAGACGCCGCCGACCGGCGGCCGGCCCGGCACAGTGACCTCGCGCAGCGTACAGCCGGAGGACTACGGCGGCTTCCTCAGCGCGATCTTCGACGAGTGGGTGCGCCGGGACGTCGGCGAGATGTTCGTGCAGACCTTCGACGGCGTGCTCGCGGCCTACGTCCGCGGCGTCTCCAGCCTCTGCATCTTCCAGCCGACCTGCGGTGAGGGCGTGGCGCTCGAGCACACCGGCGACCTGTACTCGTGCGACCACTTCGTCGACCCGCCGTATCTGCTCGGCAACATCATGGAGGCGCCGGTCGGCGACCTCGTGCGCTCGGAGCAGCAGCGGGCGTTCGGGCGGGCCAAGCAGGAGACGCTGCCCGCCTTCTGCCGCGCCTGCGCCTACCTGTTCGCCTGCAACGGCGAGTGCCCCAAGAACCGCCTCCTCGTGACGCCCGACGGCGAGCCCGGCCTCAACTGGCTCTGCGCCGGGCTCAAGGCGTTCTTCTCCCACACGGACCGGCGCATGCGCCTGATGGCGGACATCCTCAAGCGAGGCGGCGAGGCTCCGGAGGTCATGGACCTCCTCGCGGCAGAAGCTCGGGACACGGGGCGCAACGACCCATGTCCCTGCGGCAGCGGCAAGAAGTACAAACGCTGCTGCGGCCTTGCCGCCCGCTGAGCACGTCCGTTAGTCTGCTTGCCGAGCGGCCGCCCGCCGCGACTCACGATCGCCGACCGAAGGGGAGCGCGCCATGCCGAGCGGCAAGCCCAACATCCTCGTCCTGTGGGGCGACGACATCGGCTTCTGGAACCTCAGCTGCAACAACCGCGGCATGATGGGCTACCAGACGCCGAACATCGACCGCCTGGCTCACGAGGGCGTCAGCTTCACCGACTTCTACGGCCAGCAGAGCTGCACCGCCGGCCGCGCCGCCTTCATCACCGGCCAGAACCCCCTGCGCACCGGCCTCACCAAGGTCGGCGTGCCCGGCGCCGACTTCGGCCTGCGGCCGGAGGACCCGACCATCGCCGAGCTCCTCAAGCCGCTCGGCTACGCCACGGCGCAGTTCGGCAAGAACCACCTCGGCGACCTGGACGAGCACCTGCCGACCAACCACGGGTTCGACGAGTTCTTCGGCAACCTCTACCACCTCAACGCGGAGGAGGAGCCGGAGCATGAAGATTACCCGAAGAACCCGGCCTTCAAGGAGCGGTTCGGGCCGCGCGGCGTGATCCACAGCTGGGCGCAGACCGACGGCACGCAGAAGGTCGAGGACACCGGGCCGCTGACGCGCAAGCGCATGGAGACCATCGACGACGAGGTGACCGCGCGGACGCTCGAGTACCTCGACGAGGTCACGCAGACGGACAAGCCCTTCTTCATCTGGTGGAACGCGACGCGGATGCACTTCCGCACCCA
This sequence comes from Deltaproteobacteria bacterium, assembly GCA_050257915.1. Taxonomy (GTDB): domain Bacteria; phylum Actinomycetota; class Thermoleophilia; order UBA2241; family UBA2241; genus CAIXSE01. The sequence goes on along the minus strand of JBLMXT010000389.1, from coordinate 3,058 downwards.
CGTCAAGGAGGAGAACCGCGGCATCAGCGGCCAAGGGGAGTACAACGACGGCATGGTGGAGCACGACGGCCACGTCGGCATGATCCTCGACAAGCTGGACGAGCTGGGCATCGCCGACGACACCATCGTCATGTACTCCACCGACAACGGTCCGCACTACAACTCCTGGCCGGACGCCGCCATCACCCCCTTCCGCTCGGAGAAGAACAGCAACTGGGAAGGCGCCTACCGCGTGCCGGCCTTCCTGCGCTGGCCGGCGCGGTGGCAGGCGGGCGTGACGCTCAACGGCATCGTCGCCCATCAGGACATGCTGACGACCTTCGTTGCGGCCGCCGGCAACCCCGACATCGCCGCCAAGTGCCGCGCAGGGCACGAGGCCGGCGGCAAGACCTTCAAGGTCATCCTCGACGGCAAGGACATGAACGCCTACTTCGCCGGCGAGCAGACCGAGAGCCCGCGCGACCGCTTCTTCTACGTCAACGACGACGCCGAGCTCGTCGCGCTCCGCGTGGGCGACTGGAAGTACATCTTCAGAGAGCAGCGGGCGCACCAGCTCGCGCTGTGGCTCGAACCGTTCGTGGAGCTGCGCGCTCCCAAGCTCGTCAACCTGCGGCGCGATCCCTTCGAGCGCGCGCTCACCGACTCCAACACGTACTGGGACTGGTTCCTGGACCGCATCTACCTCGTCATCCCCGCGCAAGGAGTGGTGGCGGAGGCGATCGCCGAGTTCAAGGAGTTCCCGCCGCGCCAGAAGCCGGCGTCGTTCAACCTCGACAGGGTACTCGAGAAGCTCCAGGAAGCCGGGGGCAGCCAGAGCTGATCCGAATGCCGTACACCATGAAAATCGGTCTGCTGCGGACCGCTTTTCATGATAGAATGCCACCATGATTCCCCGCACGGAACTGCGCACGCGCATCGACGCCGCGCTCGGGCGCAGTCCCATCGTCGTCCTCACCGGCCCTCGTCAGTGCGGCAAGACGACGCTGGCGCGAGAGCTGCTCTCAGCCGATTCCGAGAACTACTTCGACCTTGAGGACCCGGAGAGCCTCGCTCGCCTGGACGAGCCTATGACGGCGCTGCGCCCACTGTCTGGTCTGGTCGTGATCGACGAGGTCCAGCGGCTTCCTGACCTCTTTCCCGTGCTGAGAGTACTCGTGGACAGATCACCATCGCCGGCGCGGTTCCTCATTCTGGGCAGCGCCTCGGGTGCGCTTCTCCGCCAGACGTCGGAGAGCCTGGCCGGACGGGCCGAGCGGGTCCTTATGGGCGGGTTCTCCCTTGACGAGGTGGGCGGCGCGGAGGCGGACGACCTGTGGCGCAGGGGAGGCCTCCCGAGGTCCTTTCTCGCCGCGACCGAGGCCGACAGCGTCTCGTGGCGCAGCCAGTTCATCCAGGCTCTGATAGAGCGTGACCTCCCGCAGTGGGGCGTGCGCGTCCCCGCCGTCGCGCTGCGCCGCTTCTGGACGATCCTCGCTCACTACCACGGCCAGATCTGGAACGCGACGGATCCGGCTGCGTCGATGGGGGTGGGGACAAAGGCCGTGCGTCACTACCTGGACCTGCTCACGGATGCCTACATGATCCGCCAGCTGCAGCCTTGGCATGCCAACCTCCGCAAGCGGCAGGTCAAGGCGCCCAAGGTCTACGTGCGCGACACCGGCCTTCTGCACCAGCTCCTCGGCATCACGACCGCGGCTGAGCTCTACACGCATCCCAAGAGCGGAGCCTCATGGGAGGGGTTCGCGATCGAGCAGGTGCTGGCCAGGCAGCCGCACGACGACGCCTTCTTCTGGGCCACGCACCAGGGAGCCGAGATCGATCTGGTCCTCCGCCGCGGCGAGCGACTGCTGGGCGTGGAGTGCAAGCGGGTCGACGCCCCCCGTCTGACGGCGTCGATCAGGATCGCTCTCGAGGATCTGGGGCTCGAGCGCGTGGTCGTCGTGTATCCGGGGGAGCGCCGGTATCCCATCAGCGACAACGTCGAGGCGCTGCCCCTGCACGAACTCGCCGGCGCGCCCTCGCTGTTCGGCGCCTGACGCCGGCCACGCGAGGCGGAGCCGGCCGCGACGCCTGCGACGCGCGCCGAGGCGCGTCAGCCGCCCGTGCGCCGCGGCAGACGCTTGCGCACGGCGCGAGAGGCAAGCGCGGTGCCCTCGCCGACGGCCATGCCGACCAGCGACCCCACGACGACGTCCCCCGGGTAGTGCACCCCGGAGTGGACGCGCGAGTACGCGACCACGGTCGCGAGCCCGCGGAGGGGTGTGCCGAGCGCCGGGATCGCCTCGGCGACCCCGGCGGCGAAGGCGAAGCCGGAGGCCGAGTGGCCGGAGGGGAACGAGGTGGACGTCGGCATCTTCACGTGCCGCGCCTCCTCGAAGCGGACGACGCCGCGCTCCGGCCGGGGGCGGTTGCCCATGAACTTCATCGGGATGTTGACGACGAACGAGTTGAGGCCCACGGCGGCCATCCCGGTGACGGCGGCGCGGCGGCCCTTCTTGCCGCCGACGGCGAACAGTAACGCCGCGATCCCCATGTACAGCTTGGCGTGGTTCGCGGTGTTCGAGAGCCGGCGCAGCGGCGCGTCGATCGTGGGCGTGGGAGTCGCCTCGATCGCCTGGTAGACGGCGGTGTCGAGCACCACGAGCTCACGGAACACCTCGCGCGCGATGCCCTTGAGGCTCCGGTCGTCCGCCGGGCGATCCTGGTTGTCCGGTGTGTCGGCCACGGGCAGATGCTACCATTCGTGACCGACCGGTAAAACGAGGGGGGCACCGGTGGACGAGACGCCCGCGACCGGCGCGCCGCAGACGAAGAAGACCCACAAGCTCGATCAGTTCGTGCCCGGCGTGGCCATGCTGCGGACGTACAAGCCGGCGTGGCTGCGCTTCGACCTCGTCGCCGGCATCGTCCTCGCCGCGATCCTCGTCCCGCAGGGCCTCGCCTACGCGGAACTGGCCGGTCTGCCTCCCGTCACCGGCCTCTACACCACCATCGCCTGCCTCATCGTGTACGCGCTCCTCGGGCCGTCCCGGATCCTCGTCCTCGGCCCGGACTCCGC
>JBLMXT010000388.1:0-9683 GCA_050257915.1 Deltaproteobacteria bacterium | reverse complement strand
GGCTGCCCCACACGAAGAACAGAGGCAACAACAGGAGCGTGAAGCCGAGCTTTCGCGAGACGAAGAAGGTCAGCGCCGCGATCAGCAGGGCGACGAGCAGCAGGGTCAGCCAGCGGGGAGACATGGACCTAGCCTGCCCGGCCCGCCACCCGGACGCAAGCCGCGCGGCGCTCCGCGGGCGGCCGCCGCCGCGGCGCCCGCCGGTGGCGCCGCCCGTCCGGGCTGTGATTACGTAGCACGGCCCGAATCACCCGCAGCCCGAGGAGGCAGGGCGTGAAGCGCAACCTGTTCGCCGGCCGCCGCCGCAGCGGCGGCCTCAAGTTAGACGTCTTCACCGAGGACGAGATCCAGGACCTCCACCTCGCGACGCTCGAGGTGCTCGAGCGGACCGGCGTCTGGGTGGAACTGGACGAGGCGCTCGACATCTATAGCGACGGCGGATGCGTCGTCGACCGGGACGCGCACATCGTGCGCATCCCGCCGCACGTCGTGGAGGACGCGATCGCGAGTGCGCCGCCCAAGGTGGTGCTCTGCGGCCGCGACCCGAGGAACGACATCTGCCTCGAGCCCGGCCGCGTGGGCTTCAGCAACTTCGGCGAGGGCATCAAGGTCATCGACCCGGAGACCGGGGAGCTGCGCGCGTCGACGAAGAAGGACCTCGGAGAGATCGCGCGTCTCGTCGACGCCCTCCCCGAGGTCGACGTCTTCGAGATGGCCGTCGTTTCCAGCGACCAGCCGCCGGAGTCGTTCAGCCTGCACAACCACGAGGCGGCGATCGTCAATCAGACCAAGCCGATCTCGGGCGGCGCCCAGGACGGCGACGCGGTGCACCGCACCGTGGACATGCTCGCCGCCGTCCAGGGCGGCAGGGACGAGGTCCGCAGGCGTCCGATGATGGTGATGGGCACCTGCCCGGTCAGCCCACTCAAGCTCGTCAAGGACTTCTGCGAGATCGTCATCGAGTCGGCGCGCGTCGGCCTGCCGAGCTGCGTGCTCAGCATGGCGATGGCCGGCGGCTCCAGCCCGGTGACGCTCGCCGGGACGCTGGTGACGCACAACGCCGAGGTGCTCGCCGGCATCGTGCTCGGCCAGCTCACCGAGCGCGGCAGCAAGCAGCTGTACGGCTCGTCGACGACCGCCATGGACCTCCGCCTGGTGGCGGCCTCCGTGGGCACGCCGGAGTGCGCGCTGATCAGCGCCGGCGCCGCCCAGCTCGCCAGGCAGTACCGCCTGCCGAGCTACATCGCCGGTGCGTAGGCGGACAGCAAGCTCAGTGACGTGCAGACCGGTCACGAGAAGACCCTCACGGCCCTCACGGCAGCGTTGGCAGGGACCAACCTGATCTACGGCCTGGGAATGATCGAGTCGGGCGTCACCTTCGATTACGCGCAGCTCGTCATCGACGACGAGATGGCGCGGATGATCAAGCACGTCGTCGGCGGCGTGCGCGTGGACGACGAGGCGCTGGCGGTGGACGACATCGCCGCGGTCGGCTCGTTCGGCGACTTCCTCAGCCTCGACGCGACGATGCGGCACATGCGCGACACGTCGCAGCCGGAGCTGATCGACCGGCGCGTGCGCGAGGATTGGGAGGCGCGTGGCTCCAGCGACATGTACACACGTGCCATGGAGAAGGCCAAGGACCTGCTGGCGAACCACGAGCCCGAACCGCTGCCCGCCGATGTGCTGGCGGAGGTCCGCGGCATCGTCGACAAGGCGGACAGGGAGCGCGCCGGCACGTGACCGGCGCGGCCGGCGCGAGGGAACCGGCCGGCAGTCCCGGGTGCAGCTTCGCGGCCGCCCGCCTCGCCGCCGCGGCTTCGCCGCCGCCGGCCCGAGCGCCAGACGATGACGGGGCGGGTGGCCCTCCCGGCCGCCCGCCCCTCAGTCTCCGGATCAGCCGCCGGGCTGTGCCGCCAGCTGCCCCAACACCGGCAGCGGGCCGAACGAGGCGCTCCAGCCACTGGTGAGCATCACCTTCAGCGCGTAGCTCGGGCCACCGCCCGTGTAGCTGTAGCAGCCGGGGGTGTCGCCGGCGGCCATCGCCGCACCGGTCCACGGATCGACCGGCCAGACGTAGCTCGCGCCGAGACCGGTGGACGTCACCAGGTCCGCGGCCGGGTACGACCCGCCGTGCGCGGCGGCGTAGGCCTCGACGTAGCGCTGCAGGAGCAGCAGGTTCTGCCTGGCGGCCGTGTTGCGCTCGGCCTTGAACCACGAGGGCATGGCGCTCTTGAGCACGTAGTTGCCGCTGGAGAGGTGGACGGTGAGGCGGTAGCTCAGGTTCCCGGCGCCGAGCGTGTAGGTGTAGGTGCCGCGCGAGGTGCCCGGGGCCATGATCCGGCCGGTCCAGGGGTTGGACGGCCAGATGACCGTCGCGTTGGGCAGGCCACCGCCCTTCTTGACCATCGACTTGGGCGGATAGACGAACCGGTGCGCCTGGCCGTAGGTGTTGATGTAGTTCTGAATGAGGAGCGCACCGGCCTGCACCTGCTTGTCAACGAAGCTCACCGCCTCGGCGCGGGGCGCCGCCACAGCGGACGTCAGGGCGAGGACTGCGGTCGCCAGGGCGACGACGATCACGCGTCGGGTCACGGGGTGCCTCCTGCGGTGGTCAGGACTCCGGGGAGCCGGCGCCGCGCGCCGGCGCCGCAGGCGACGGCGCGGTGCCGCCGGCCTGGAAGTCGCCGGAGTGGAGATGGATGGTGAGGGTGTAGGCGCCGGCGGCGCCGGGCGCGTAGCTGTACGCGCCTGCTCCTGCGCCGGGCTGCATGACGTCGCCGCCGCTGGGGTCCCGCGGCCAGTCGGGGTGCGCCGCGCCGACCGCGTTGCCGGGGGCCATCTCGGCCACCGTGGGCAGCGCCCCGGCGTGCTGCAGGGCCCACTGGCCGACGTAGCCGGCGAGGATACGGCCGCTGCGCCGCAGGATCTCGTCCTCGAGGCTCGCGAGCAGCTGCCGCCAGGGGCTCGTCATGATGGTGCCGCGCAGGACGTAGTCGTTCTTCAGGGCGCGGTGCAGGCGCAGGACGTACGAGGTCCGGTCCGCCGACACCTCATACGAGAACGAGCCGCGGTCGCGCCGCTGGGCCATGTCGTAGTGGTCCCAGGGATTGCTGGGCCAGTAGTGGGCGCTGCCGGCGGCGCCGTCGCCGTCGACTGCGGAAGGGAGCGGGTATCGGCCGCTGTGCTCGGCGGCGTAGTCCTCGACGTACTGCCGGATCAGGTTGATGCCCTCTTCGCCGCGGTGGTCGTAGGCGAGCTTGATGGATCGCGGCATGCCGCCGGCCAGGACGAACGCGCGGCCATCGCCGAGATACCCGGTGAGGCGGTACCGACGCCGGGTCTCGCTGACCCAGTACTGGTAGTGCCCACGCCCGGTGCCGGTGCTGAGCCGGGCGCCCGTCCAGGGATCGACCGGCCACGTGGAGTCGCCGAGATGGCCGTACCGGACTGTGGACTTCGTCGGGTACTCGAAGTAGCGCGCCGCCCCCGCGCGATCGATCAGTCCGCGGAGCGCGAGGAGAGACTGGCGCATCTGGGTGTCGGGGGAGACGGCGCGGGCGGGCGCGGCGGCGCCCGCGACGAGACAGGCCGCCGCGAGCAGCGTCGCGCTGAGGATGAGCGTGCGTCGGATCATGTGCGTCGGAGCGCCCCTTTCACGTCCCCAGTGTGGCCGCGGGCAGGAGACTGGTCAACCGTGCGCCACCTGCGTGCGGCAGTCTGCTGATACGATTCGCGGCGGGCGCCGCGTGGCCTGCCGGCCGGCGCGGCGCGACTCGTCAGGCAAGGAGCTGCCGGTGGAAGCGAAGATCCCGACCCGCATGGGTGACGGCTTCATGGTCGAGCTGACGCGCAGCGAGCTGCGCGCGGACATCGAGGCAGCTACCCAGGAGGCGGCGCGCAAGGCGAAGGTGCCGCCGCTCGCCCCGGACGAGCTCGACCACCTGCTCGACATCTACGCCTCTCGCGCCGCCTTCACCGCCGTCGACATCGGCGACCAGGTCGTCCTCAGCTGCGACGGCGGCGGCAGCAAGATGACCGGCACCGACCTCCTCGACCTGCTCGAGAGCGAGCAGCGCCTGGGCCAGGACATCCTCGAGCTCTGGCACATCGAGTACAGCTACAAGGCCATCAAGACGATCCTGCCGTTCCAGCAGCAGGTGATGCAGAACGTCCAGATGATGTGCACGGCGCCGGTGCAGTACGGGGCGCAGCCCAACCTGGCCTTCTACAGCAAGCCCGACGGGCCGGCGGACAACTGGTTCGAGCTGCTGCCGCGCGGGGACATCGCCGGCGCCCGCGCGGCCATCGAACAGGCCATGGAGCACGCGACCAAGGACTTCATCTACGTGGGCGAGGGCATGCTGGACGCCGGCGCCGACGGCATGGACTTCGACACCACCGGCGGCGCCGGCGACGCCGACTTCTTCAGCACCCTGCGAGCGGTACGACATCTGCGGGGCAAGTATCCCGACGCCGGCATCGAGGTCGGGATGGCCGGCGAGTTCGTGATCGGCGTGCACGGCGAGCTCGAGTGGGAGGGCCGTCGGCTCGCCGGCCTGTGGCCCAGGGAGCAGCTCGAGGTGTGCCAGGACGCCGGCGCCACCATCTTCGGGCCGGCGGTCAACATCCGCACCGGCAAGAGCTGCGCCTGGAACGCCGCGTACTCCATCACGGTGACCAAGCCGTGCATGGACGCCGCCCGCATCCCCGTGCACCCCAACGTGGGCGAGGGCGTCGGCGGCGTGCCGGTGAACGGCTATCCGCCTGAGGACGCGGCGTCCCGGGCGGCCAGGGCGCACGTCGACATCCTGCGGTGCGACGGGTTGTAGGTGGGCTCGGGTGACTCCAGAGGCATGGACGTCACCCACGCGCTCGCCGCGGGCATGGGCGGGATGCGCACGGCCGGAGACCTGGTCGCGCGCATGCAGATGGCCCGCGGGATGCGCCTCGAGCCGGCCAAGCAGTTCGTCGCCGGCAAGCTGGGCTGCACGGTCCGCGATCTCAGTGACAGCTACGCGATGGAGCAGATCCGCGGTGAGAAGGGCCTGGGGCGGATCCTCGACCACAGCAACCTGCACCCCGGCGAGCCGAACGCCATGACGGCCAAGTTCCGCATCGCCGAGCTGCTCGGCGTGCCGATCAGCTCGGTGGAGCGTTTTCGGGAGCTGGCGGGGCTGTAGCAGGCTCGCTCGCGGCCGCGAGGGGCGGCGCGGCGGTGCGGGCGAGGAACCAGGCCACCATCGCCGCGGCCGCTCCGATCGGGACGAGCAGGACCCCGACCAGGGTGGTGAGGTACAGCCCGAGGCCGGGGTCGAAGAAGGCGATCTGCGACGCGGCGTCCTGGGCCACGGCGAAGACACCGACGCCGCACGCGGCCACCGCCAGGCCGAGGAGCCAGGAGAGGCGTCGCGGCCGCGTCAGCGTCACCGCGGCGCCGAGCGCCACGACGACGAGCGCGAGGACGAGGGCCGGCGTGCCCCACTGCGTCTGCAGCACGCCGTTGATCCCTCCGGACGGTGACAGGCTGTAGTTCACGTCGCCGGGCCGGTCCTCGTTGGCCCAGGGCAGGAACACGGTGACGACCAGGACGGCGCCGGCGAGGAGGGTCAGGATCCCGTCGCCGACCCAGTCGCGGCGCAGCAGTCGAGGCGGTCTGAGGCGGCTCGGGCGTCTCATGCCCCCAGTATCGCCCGCCCGACCCTCTTCTTGAACGCGCCGAGGAGCGCTCGAGGGCGCGGCGAAGGGTGCCGATAGGAGGGGCATCGACCAGGGAGGACCTCAGCGATGAAGCGACTCACGATCGCGCTGCTCGTTGCGCTGCTGGCGTCGGGCGCCGCCGGAGCGCTCGCCGGCTGTGGCCTGCGGGACGAAGCCGCGGAGAAGACGACCGGGCAGATCGACGTGGCCAGGGATGCGACCGTCAAGGCGCAGCTGATGATGATCAAGACGGGAATCCAGGCCTTCACCGTCACCAACGGCGCGGCGCCGCCCGACGCCTCCCAGGCGACGCTCGGCGGCCTGGTCAGCCCGTGGCCCACCAACCCCTTCAGCAACGCGCCGATGAAGCCGGGCGACGGGGTGGGCGACTACGTGTACACGCCGGGAGCCGGCACGTCCTACGGCTTGGCCGTCAACCTCTCCGACGGGAGCACGTACACGGCCCCGTGACGTGAGCGCCGGCCGCGGGCTCAGGCGCCGATGAGCTTCTTGACGTACGTCGCCCGCCTGCTCGGCCGGCCGGTCCTCGCCTCCACGTCGTCGGCGCTCCCCATCGCCTTGAGCGCCGCGTTGACTCCCAGCCAGCGCAGCGGCTCGGGCTCCCACAGCTTGGAGCGATGGTTGACCCACGGCAGCCCCGTGAGCTCGGACTCCTGCCCGAGGATCAGGTCGCGCAGGGTGCGGCCGGCCATGTTCGTGGTCGAGACCCCGTCCCCGACGTAGGCGCCCGCCCAAGCCATGCCGGTGGCGCGGTCCAGGCCGACCGAGGTGTACCAGTCGCGCGCCGCCGCGATCGCGCCGCCCCAGTGGTGGGTGACGGTGAAGTCGCCGATCGCGGGGAAGAGCTCGCCGAGCAGCGCGCTCAGATGGTCGCGGACGGCAGGGTCGCGCTCGAACCGCTCGCTGAGCCGCGAGCCGAAGTGATAAGGGGCGCCGCGCCCCCCGATGGCGATCCGGCCGTCCTGGGTGTGCATGGCGTAGTAGATGAGGAAGCGGAAGTCGCCGAACACCTCGTGGCCGGCCCACCCGATCTCGTCCCAGAAGCTGTCGGGCAGCGGCTCGGTGCCGATCATGAGCGAGTAGATCGGCACCAGCGTCCGCTCGTGGCCGGGCAGCTCGGGCGTGAACGCCTCGGTGGCGCGCACCACGACGTCGGCGCGCACGTCGCCGGTCGCCGTGGTCGCGACGTGGGGCTCCAGGCGGGTGACGGGGGTGCGCTCGTAGATGGGCACCCCCAGCCCCTCGACCACATCGGCCAGCCCGCGCGCCAGGCGGGCCGGGTCGACGGCGGCGCCGTGCGGCGTGTACCCGGCGCCGAGGCACCCGGCCACCTTGATGCGCGCGCGCATCTCGGCCGCGCCGAGCAGGGCGTAGTCGTCCTCGCCGAAGCTCCAGGAGCGCTCGTACGCCACCGCCTCGTGCAGGCGGAGCAGCTGGACCGGCGTGGTCGCGATGTCCAGCTGGCCGCCGAGGTGGAAGCGCGCGTCGATGCCCTCGTCCTCCACGACGCGCGCGATCTCGTACACGGTCCGGTGCAGCGCGCGCTGCTGGTCGATCACGGCCTGGCGGCCGTGCGTCCGCGCCGCGAGCTCTCGGGAGCCGGGGAAGGTCGTGTGGCACCAGCCGCCGTTGCGCCCGGAGGCGCCGAAGCCGGCGATCTCGCGCTCCAGCACCGCGACGCGCAGGTGCGGGTCCGCCTTCTTGAGGTAGTAGGCGGTCCACAGGCCGGTGAACCCGGCGCCGACGATGGCGACGTCCACGTCGGTCGGGCCGGGCAGGGAGGGACGCGGGGTGAGCTCGCCGGGGATGCCGTCGAGCCACATGCTGCGGGCGCGGTACTCGGTCACTGTCGGGCTCCTTGGAGGGTGCCACGATGCTACCAAACCCGGTGGGGCCACGGCGCGGGGACCGCGTTTACCGGGTGGAACAACGAGGGCGAAGACGACCGGCCGGGAGGTGAGGAGATGAGCGCGTCACGGTTCGAGGAGGCGTACCAGGGCACCCCTCCGTGGGACATCGGGCGGGCGCAGCCGGCGCTGGAGCGGGCGGCCGCCGACGGACTGGTGCGAGGGCCGGTGCTGGACGCCGGCTGCGGCACCGGCGAGAACGCACTCTTCTTCGCCGCCCGGGGCTTCGAGGTCGTCGGCGTCGACGCCGTCGAGGCGGCCGTGGCGGCCGCGCGCGCCAAGGCGCAGGCGCGCGGCCTGCCCGCCGAGTTCCTGGTGCACGACGCCCTCGCCCTCGGCGACCTGGGGCGGCGGTTCCGCACGGTCGTCGACTCCGGCCTGTTCCACACCTTCGACGACGAGGAGCGGCGGCGGTACGTGACCTCCCTCGCCGCCGCCACCGCGCCCGGCGCGCGCCTGTTCGTGCTCTGCTTCAGCGAGCAGCAACCCGGGAACAGCGGCCCGCGGCGCGTGACGCAGGCCGAGCTGCGCGAGGCGTTCGACCGGCCGCCGTTCAGGGTCGTGTCCATCGTCGCGGCGGAGATGGCGACGAACCTCGGCGGCAGCCGCAGGGCGTGGCTGGCGAGCGTGGAGAGGGTGGCGGCGCCCGACGAGTGACCGCGGGACGCCTGCGGCCGCCGGCGCCTACGGGACGAGCACCAGCTTGCCGAGCGCAGGGCGTTCCATGATCAGGCGATGGGCCCGCGCGGCCTCGGCGAGCGGTACCTCGCGGCCGACCACGGGCCTGAGGACGCCGCTCTGCAGTCCGGCGTCCACGGCGGCGCGCGCGGCCGCCACTTCGTCGGGCCGCGCGTTGGGCGTGCGCATGCCGAGCACCGCGCCCTCGGCGTTCATGAGGTCGCGGGCGTCGACCTCCACGGTGCCCCTGCTGCCCACGACCACCACGCGGCCGCGTTTGGCCAGCAGCTTCAGGTCGCTGCCCAGATTCACGTTGGCGAGGAACTCGATGATGATGTCGAACCCGGCGCCGCCGGTGAGCGCGAGCGCCGCGTCGACGTGGTCCGGGTCGCGGTGGTCGAGTACCCGCGCGGCGCCCTGCGCCGCGACCAGGTCGCTCCCGGCCTCGCTCCCGGCCGTCCCCGTGACCTCGAGGCCGGCGGCGACGGCCAACTGGACGGTGGCGATGCCGACGCCGCCGCTGGCGCCGTGGACGAGGACCCGCTCGCCGTCCCTCGGGGCGGCGCGCTGGAGCAGGGCGCGGTAGGCGGTGAGGTACGGGACGCCGACCGCCGCGCCCTGCGCGTAGGAGAGGCCGCTCGGCAGCGGCCGGACGGCCTCCGCCGGGCAGAGCGCATACTCCGCGTACGTCCCGCTGAGCGCGTCGGTCACGTAGACGCGCTCACCCGTATCTACGCGGACGCCGGCCCCGTCGCAGCCGGGCGTGTAGGGCAGCGCGGGCAGGTCGATGTAGCTGCCCGCGCGCACGTAGGCCTCGAAGGGGTTGACCCCCGCCGCCTGCACGCGGACGAGGACCTCGCCCTCCACGGGCACGGGCCGGGGCACCTCGTCGAGGACGAGGACGTCGGGATCGCCGAACTCGTGGACGCGGACGGCGCGCACGGCTCAGTCCGCCGGCGGCCGCGGGGGGCCGGCGCTGCGCCCCCGCTTCGGTGCGGGTGCTTCTGCAGCCGCGCGGGCTGCCGCCGCGGGGCGCCGGCCCGTCACGTCACGGCACCGCGTACGTCAGCCCGTTGCTGAGGTAGCCCGTGAGCTTGTAGGCCTGACCGCCGCTGAGCTGCTCGTACACGTAGTTGCCCGGCGCCGTCCCGGGCGCCATGGGCTGGCCGGTGAAGGGATTGGTCGGCCAGGGGGTCACGTACTGCGAGAGGCCGCCGCCCTCGACGACGTCCTGCGGCGGCGGATACAGGTTGTTGTTGTCAGCCGCCCAGGCGACGATGCCGACCTGCAGCCGGGCGATGTTGGCGACCACCTCCTGGTCGGCGGTGGGCGAGCCGGAGACCGACGGGCTCGGGGTGGCGGTGACGGTGGGCGACG
>JBLMXT010000387.1:0-2753 GCA_050257915.1 Deltaproteobacteria bacterium | reverse complement strand
CTGCGCTTCGACGACGAGATGGTGGACGTGGTCGCCGAGTCCGGTTGCCCGGTGTGCCTGATGCACATGAAAGGCCAGCCCAAGACGATGCAGGACGACCCGATGTACGACGACGTCGTCGACGAGGTCCTGCGCTTCCTCGAGGAGCGCCTCGCCTTCGCGCTCGCGCGCGGCGTGCGCGAGGAGCAGGTCATGGTCGACCCCGGCATCGGGTTCGGCAAGACCGTGGCGCACAACCTCGCCCTGCTCGACGGCCTGGACCGTTTCGGCTCCCTCGGGCGTCCGGTCCTGCTGGGCGCCTCGCGCAAGCGGTTCCTGGGCGCGATCCTCGGCGCGGAGCCCGCCGACCGCGTCATCGGCACGGTGGCGACCACGGTCATCGGCTACCTCGCCGGAGCGCACGTGTTCCGCGTCCACGACGTCAAACCCAACTTCGAAGCGCTGCGGGTGGCGCTCGCCGTGCGCGAGGGCGTCACCGCCCCCTGACCCGACCAGCGGCCGCCGGCCGCACGAGGAGGCGCACGATGACGCGAAGCCTGTCCATCATCCTCGAGGGGATCGAGTTGCGCGGCCGCTGCGGCGTCACCGCCGAGGAGCGGGCGATCGGCCAGACGCTGGTCGTGGACGTGCGCCTCGACCCTCAGTCGCGGAGCTCCGGCCAGAGCGACGACCTCGCGGACACCGTCAACTACAGCCGCGTCGTCGACTACGTGCGCGGCGTGGTCGAGGGCGACGAGTTCCACCTGCTCGAGCGGCTCGCTACGGTGATCTGCGACGGGCTCTGGGACACGTTCGATCCGGTGCTCGTGGAGGTCGCCGTGAGCAAGATCGCGCCGCCGACCAAGCTGCCCATCCACGCGGCGCGCGTCGAGGTCGTGCGCACCGCGTGAGCACTCCCCTCGGGCAGGACACGGCACCGGGCGCCGAAGGCGCGCCGTCCGGCCGCCGCGTCTTCCTGTCACTGGGCTCCAACCTCGGCGACCGGGCGGGGTACCTGGGCGCCGCGCGCGAGGCGCTCTCGGCGCTGCCCGCCACCACCCTCGTCGCCGCGTCGCGCGTGTACGAGACCGCTCCGCAGGACCGCGACGATCAGGGCGCGTTTCTCAACCAGGTGGTCTGCCTGGAGACCGGGCTGCAGCCGCTGGACCTGCTGGCCGAGTGCCAGCGCATCGAGAGTGAGCACGGTCGCGTGCGCACGCTGCGCTTTGGCCCGCGCACGCTCGATATCGATATACTGCTGTTCCAAGACGTCGCGTCCGACGATCCCGAGCTCACGCTCCCGCACCCGCGTATGGTCAAGCGAGCGTTCGTGCTCGTTCCTCTCGCCGAGGTGTGGGAGCACGCACGGGGCATGCCGGTCATGGACGTCGAGCGGCTGGGACGGGCGACCGCGCGGGACCAGCGGGTGAGGGTGTACGACGCCACGGAAGGGTGAGCGGTGACCGATGACGAGCCGGCGATGAGGCGCGAGCCATGACGCGGCCGTACGTGGCGAGCCACTCCGGGGAGCCTCTGCACCGGCGGAGCTTCGACGTGCTCGTGCTCGGCGGCGGCATCGCCGGCCTCACCGCCGCCATCGGGGCAGCCCGCCGCTGGCGCGTCGGGCTGCTCACCAAGTCGACGTTCGAAGAGACCACCACGTTCCTCGCCCAGGGCGGCATCGCCGCTGCCATCGGCGAGGAGGACTCCCCCGAACTGCACTTCGAGGACACCGTCCAGGCCGGCGCCGGCCTCTGCGACGAGGAGGCCGTGCGCGTCCTCGTGAACGAGGGTCCCGACCGCGTGCGCGAGCTCATGGAGATCTGCCCGCGCTTCGACAAGGTCGACGGGCAGATCGTGCTCGGGCGCGAGGGCGCACACTCGCTGCCGCGCATCGTCCACGCCGGCGGCGACGCCACCGGCAGCGAGGTCTCCAGCGCTCTGGCCGAGGCCGCGCGCCTGGGCAGCCGCGTGCAACTCTACGAGGACGAGTTCGTCATCGACCTGCTCACCGTCGACGGCCGCTGCGTGGGCGCGCTCACCCTCAACCTGGCCGATGGCGGGCTCACGCTGAACGTCGCGATGGTGACGGTGCTCGCCACCGGCGGCGCCGGGCAGGTGTACGGGCGGACCACCAACCCGTCGGTGGCCACCGGCGACGGGGTGGCCATGGCCTACCGCGCCGGCGCCGCGATCCGCGACCTCGAGTTCGTGCAGTTCCACCCCACGGGCCTCGCGGTGCCGGGCCAGCAGACGGTCCAGCTCATCACCGAGGCGCTCCGCGGCGAGGGAGCCTACCTGCGCAACGCCGCCGGCGAGCGCTTCATGACCGAGGTCGACCCGCGCGGCGAGCTGGCCTCGCGCGACATCGTCGTGCGCGGCATGGTCGCCGAGATGCGTCGCGAGGGCGCGGACCACGTGTACCTCGACGCCACCCACCTGGACGCCGCCTGGCTGCAGGAGCGGTTCCCGCGGGTGACCGCCGGCCTGCGCGACCACGGCCTCGAGCTGGCCACGGAGCTCATCCCGGTGGCGCCGGTGTGTCACTACTTCATCGGCGGTGTCGTGACCGATGTGTGGGGCCGCACCACGCTGCCCGGTCTGTACGCCAGCGGTGAGGTGGCGAGCACGGGGGTCCACGGCGCCAACCGGCTGGCGAGCAACTCGCTGCTCGAGGGACTCGTGTTCTCCGACCGCGTCGTGCGCGACCTGGACCGCTACATCGGGCGGTTGGGCGAGGACGTGCGTCGTCTGAGCTTCGACATCCCGGAAGC
>JBLMXT010000386.1:0-4315 GCA_050257915.1 Deltaproteobacteria bacterium | reverse complement strand
CAGAGGATGCTGAACGAGGCGAACGAGAGCGCGCCGTAGAGCGCGCGCCGGCGGAGGACCGGCTCGCCGCGGGCGATGTCCAGCACAGAGGCGAGCAGCTTGGGATAGGAGAGGCCGGCCGACTGCCGGTAGCGCGGCAGCTTGACGTACAGGAGCACCGCCTGCGCGGCCATGAGCACGGCGGCGATGACGTAGACAGCGCGCCAGCCCGCGACGTCGGCGATGAGGCCGGAGAACGTGCGCGCCAGCAGGATGCCGAGGAGGAGGCCGCTCATGACCGTGCCGACGACGCGGCCGCGCTCGGCCTCCGGCGAGAGCGTCGCGGCGAAGGGCACGAGCAGTTGCGCCATCACCGACGTCGTGCCGATGACGCCGGCGGCCGCGATCAGGAAGCCGATCGACGGCGCGACCGCCGCCGCGGCGAGCCCCGCGACGGTGATCGCCGCCAGCGTCGTGATCAGTCGGCGCCGCTCGAAGAGGTCGCCGAGCGGCAGCAGCAGGATCAGGCCTGCCGCGTAGCCGATCTGGGCGGCCGTGACGATGAGGCCGGCGACCGCCGCCGAGACGCCGAACAGGTCGCGGATGGTGTCCAGCAGCGGCTGCGCCAGGTAGTTGCTGGCGACCGCCTGACCGGTCGCGACCGCGAACAGCAGGATGAGGCCGCGGCTCATGCCGCGGCCGGCGATGGACTCGGGGGCGTGCTGCGAAGCGCTCACACGCCCTGCCTACAGGCCGCAACGGAAGCTGTCAAGGCCGCGGTCCATTCCGCGGAACGGACACGTTGTCCGTATGGTGGAAGTGGCGTAGCATCGTGGCACATTCCCCCCGGAGGTGTGACGCATGGCAGACGACCCCCGCACAGTAGTACTGGCGCTGGCGGAACACGAAGAGGCGATGAGCGCCCTCTACTCCTCCTACGCCGCACGGTACCCCGAGGTGGGCGACCTCTGGAGGTCGCTCGCCCGCGACGAGCACGGCCACGGCGCCCTGTTGCGCTCCCTGGCGGAGAAGAGCGACGACCTGACCGCGTTCGTCGCGAACCGGCAGTACGACCTCGCCGAGGTGCAGGCAGACACGGCGCGCCTGCGCAACCTCGCGCAGATCACGGCGGTCGCGGGCTTCCCGCTGCAGGAGGCGTTCCGTGCCGCCGTCAAGCTGGAGGACTCGCTGATCGAGTCCCAGATCTTCGCCGTCTACGACGGCGACCCGGCCGCCGTCACCGCCGTCGTCGACACGCTGCGGGAGCAGACCGAGAGGCACCAGCGGCGGCTGAGCGAAAAGCTCAAGGGGCTCAGCGGCTGACTGCGGACGCCTGGCCCGCGCCGGGGCGACACGGTAGAGTGCTCTGGCCGTGGCGCACCCGAGGACCCTCAGCGAGTTCGGCCGCGGCCGCCGCGCCGTGGTCGTCGCCACCCTCGGCGGCCTCTGGACCATCGGCCCGTTCTCCATCGACCTCTACCTGCCGGCGCTGCCGACCCTCGGCGGCGACCTCGCCGCGTCCCAGCAGCAGGTGGCGGTCACCGTCACCGCGTTCCTCGTCGGTCTGGCGTTCGGGCAGGTCCAGGCCGGCGCGCTCAGCGACACCTACGGCCGGCGGCGACCGCTCCTCGCCGGCCTGCTCGTCTACACGCTCGCCACCCTGGCGTGCGCGCTGGCGCCGACGATCCAGGCACTCGTCGTCGCCCGGTTCCTCCAGGGTCTCGGCGGCGCGGCCGGCATGGCCATCTCCAACGCCGCCGTCACCGACTACGTGCGGGGCCGGGAGGCGGCCCGCCTGATGTCACGCCTCGCCATGATCGGCGGTGTGGCTCCCATCATCGCGCCGCTCGCCGGCGGCCAGCTGCTGCGCGTCATGTCGTGGAGAGGGCTCTTCATCGTGCTCACGGCGATCGGGCTCACGCTCTTCCTCGCCGTCCTCGCGGGGCTCCCCGAGAGCCTGCCCCGCGCGCGGCGCTCCTCCGCCGGTCTCGGCACGCTCGTCGCCAGCCTGGTGGCCCTGACCCGTGACGCCCGCTTCATGGGCTTCGCGCTCACCAGCGCGCTCAGCTTCGCCGGGTTCTTCGCCTACCTGGCCGGCTCGTCGTTCGTCTACCAGGACGTGTACGGAGTGTCGCCGGCGGGGTTCAGCGTGCTCTTCGCGGTCAACGCCGTCGGCATGCTGGGGGCGAGCGAGCTGAACCACCGGCTGCTCGCCCGCTTCACGCCGGCTCAGTTGCTCGCCGCCGCCCTGGTCGTCAACGCCGTCGCCGGCGTCGTCGTGCTCCTGGTGGTGCTGGCCGGCGACCTCGGCGTGGTGGCGCTGGCCGCGCCCCTCTTCGTGCTCGTCGCCAGCATCGGGCTCGTCATCCCGAACTCGACGGCGCTGGCTCTGTCGCTGCACCCGGACAGCGCCGGGACGGCCTCCGCCTACTTCGGCACCCTGCGCCTCGGCCTCGGCGCCCTGGCGACCCCCCTGGTCGGCCTGGCCGGCGGGATGGACGGCGTGGCCATGGGCCTCGTCATCGCCGGCGCCGGCGTCCTGGCGCTCGTGGCGTTCGCCGTCGTCGCCTGGCTCGACCGCGGGCGCTCGCGGGCCTGCGAGCTGCATCCGGGCACCTGCGCCGACATGACCGTCTGCTGATCCCGTGGTCGCGACCTCACCACTGGCAGGGTTCAGTCAGGGCCGCCGGGCCGCCATCATCCTCATGCTCGGCGGCATGTGGACCCTCGGGACTTTCGCCACGGACCTCTTCCTCCCCGCCATGCCTGCGGCGGCGGCCGCGCTCGGCGCGTCCGAGTCCGCCCTCGCGCTCAGCCTCACGACCTTCCTCATCGGGCTGGGCCTCGGCCAGTTGATCGCCGGGCCCGTGAGCGACAGCCGCGGCCGGCGGCCCGTCCTGCTCGCCGGCCTCGTCGTGTTCACCGCCTCCGCGGTCGCCTGTCTCGTCGCGCCGACGGTGGAGGTGCTTGTCGCGGTGCGGCTGGTCCAGGGCATGGCGGCGGCGTTCGGCCTCGCCGTCCCCAACGCGATGGTCACCGACTACGCGCGCGGCCGGGAGGCGGCGCGTCTCTTCTCGTGGATCGTGATCATCGGCGGCGTGGCCCCGGTGGTCGCCGCGCTTGCCGGCGCCCAGACGCTCCAGCTGCTCGGCTGGCGCGGGCCTTTCGCGCTGCTGGCGGCGATCGGTGTCCTGGCGCTGGTCTGCGTCGCCGTCTGGCTGCCGGAGAGCCTGCCGCGGGAGAGGCGCTCCGCCGGCGGGGTCCGCGCCGCCTTCCGCACGATCGGGGTGCTGTCGCGCGACGCGCCCTTCATGGGCTACACGCTCTCCGCAGCCCTCGTCTACGTCGCCTTCTTCGCCTACCTCGGCGGCTCCACGTTCGTCTACCAGACCGTCTACGGAGTCTCCGCGTCCACGTACAGCGTCCTGTTCGCGGTCAACGCGTTGGGGATGCTGGCCGCGGGCCAGGCCAATCACCGTCTCCTGGCCCGCTTCTCGCCGCGGAGCCTGCTCGCCGTCGCCCTCACCGCCTTCGCGGTGGCCGGCGTCGCCGTCCTCGTCGCGGCGCTGCTCCCGGACCTCGGCCTCTGGGCGCTGGCGGTCCCCTGCTTCGTCATCGTCGCCGGCATGGGCGTCATCCTCCCGGACCTGACCGCCCTGACCCTGTCGCTGCATCCCGAGGTGGCCGGGACCGCGGCCGCCTACTTCGGTGCGCTCCGGCTGGCCCTCGGCGCCCTGGCGTTCCCGCTCATCGGCATCGGCGGGTCGGTCGGCGCCGTGCCCATGGGCGTCCTGACGGCGGTCGGCGGCACAGGTGCTCTCGTCCTCTTCGCCCTGACCGCGCGGCGCACCCGCGGCCGGCGCATCCTCCTCGACCTGCCCGAGGAGGCGGCGGCGGACGTGCCCGTGGCCTGAGCCGAGGGCTCGCCGCCGGGTAGACTGAGGTCGACCGGCGGACGTCACGAGGAGCGCACCATGTTCTGTGAGATCGCGCGGAAAGTAGAGGCCGACGGCCTCGAGCGGATCCAGTCGCTGGAGGAGGAACTCGGCCTGACGCTGGTGGCGTTCTCGTGCCGCGCCCTCGACCCGGCACGTGAGGAGCGGCTGCAGAAGATCATCGAGGAGCTCGGCCCCCAGCTGCAGGCGCGGCCGGCCGAGCCGGACGAGGCGCAGCTCGAGCGCATCCGCGCGCTCGAGGCGGAGCTCGGGCTCACGCTGATCGCGGTCGAGGCCGCGCCGAGCTGACGACCCGGCCGGCCCGGTCTCAGCCCTTCGGGTTCGGCGTCTTGACGACGAGGAAGCGCACGCGCTCCCGGGTCTCGTTGCGGATCGCGTGC
>JBLMXT010000385.1:0-8173 GCA_050257915.1 Deltaproteobacteria bacterium | reverse complement strand
CGGAGGAGCGGGAGCGACCCTCGCCGACCAGCAGATCCCGCTCTTCGCCTTCACCGCCACCGGCTACCCGGGAAGCCTCGATTCCGCCATCCGGGTCGACTACAACACGAGCGATCCGGTGGGCAGCGGGTTCGGGGCGCAAGGGTACGGCTTCGCCAACGGGACGAGGACGTTCAGTGAGTTGGGAACGGATGTCCGCGTCGCGGCATCCATCCAGAACGGCGACTTCCTCGTCACCGGCTACTGGCCGAACTGGCAGACCAGCGGGGCAGCCGGCAAGCCGATCGTCATCCGCTGGGCGTCAGGCACGCAGGATGCGACGCTCATCGGGCTCGACCCCATCTTCCGGGCCCACCCGGAGGACTCGTTCCGCCTGGTGGCCAACGCCATCTACAGTGGACTCGATTGAGTCACATCTGACAGACACAGGAAGACACCACCGAGAACCGTCACGTCGACTTCGGCCTTCTTGAGCCGAAGCTCGGAGACGAACGAAGGCGGGAAGAGGCGGGTTTGCTCTTCCCGCCTTCGATTTGTACGGAGTCGTCAGATCGTCGGTGCTGGGCGGGCGGGCCGAATCCGGCCGCACGCAGGGGTGAGGAGCGGAGCTCATGCGGGCATGGTCATCCTGGGCCGGTCCAACGCACGAAACGCAGAGGTGGCAGGTGGCTGAGAAGGCGCCGAAGGAGCGCTACGACGTGGTCGTCATCGGAGGAGGCCCGGCCGGGCTGGCGGCCGCCATCTACACGGCGCGCCAGGGTCTGTCCACGGCCATCATCGCCGGCGAGCTCGGCGGCCAGACGCAGTGGGCGAGCCACGTGGAGAACTACCTCGGGTTCGAGCTCATCGCCGGGAGCGAGCTCGCCGACCGTTTCCGTGCGCACGCACGCGGCTTCGCCATCGACGCCTTCGAGGGCCGGTATGCCGACGCGGTCATTCCATCTGACGGCTCCTTCGAGGTGCATTCGCGGGAGGGGCTGCAGCTGCGCGGACGCACGGTGATCATCGCCAGCGGACGCGCTCCCGTGCGCCTGTCCGTCCCTGGCGAGAAGGAGCTGGTGGGCCGGGGCGTCAGCTACTGCGCCTACTGCGACGCGGCCTTCTTCCGCGGTCGCCCGGTCGCCGTGGTCGGCCCGGGCGAGTCCGCGGCCGAGGCCGCGCTGCAGCTCGCCGCCCTCGACGCGAGTGTGATCCTGGTGAGCGGGCAGGAGCTGCGTGCCCCTCGGGTGCTGCTCGAGAAGCTTGCGGCCGACCCCCACGTGGAGATGCGCACGGGCCTGCGGGCCAGGAGGATCGAGGGCGAGGACCACGTCACCGCGCTGGTGGTACAAGACGAGGCGGAGGACGAGCTGAGCCTGCCCGTGGACGCGGTGTTCATCGAGGCCGGCTCGATCCCCGCCGAGGAGTTCACCGGCGGCCTCGTGCGGGTCAACGACGCGGGAGAGGTGGAGGTCGGCCGCGACCTCATGACCAGCCACCCCGGCATCTTCGCCGCCGGGGACGTGACGGACGCGCTCGGTAAGCAGATCATCATCGCCGCAGGGGATGGAGCGAGAGCCGGCGTCGCGGCGGCGAAGTGGCTGCAGCGGCAGGAGACGTGAGCCAACTCCCTCTGCTCGTCATCGCGCCGCTGCGCCTCGAGCGCGCGGCTCTGCGGCGCGGTCTGCCGCACGCCCGGGTGCTGCGCTCCGGCATGGGCGCCGCCCGGGCGCAGGCGATGGCGCGGGTCGCCGCGCGCGTCCCGGCCCGCGCGGTCGCGGTCGCGGGCTTCTGCGGTGCCGTCACTCCCCGGCTGCGCGCCGGGGACGTGGTGGTCGCCGCCGAGGTGCGCGGGCCGGACAGCATCACGAGCTGCGACAGCCCGCCGCTCGTCGAGGCCCTCGCCGCCTTGGGTATCGAGCGCGTCTTCTCCGGGCCGGTGGCCTCCGCCGGCCACGTGGTGCGGGGCTGCGAGCGCGGAGTGCTGGCGCGCGAGGGCGTGCTCGCGGTCGACATGGAGTCGGCGTGGCTGGCGCCGGCCGCGGCGGGGAGGCCGTTCGCCGTGCTGCGCGTCGTGCTCGACACGCCGGCGCGCGAGATTCACCGGCCGCTCGCTACGCTCTCCGGCGGCCTCGTCGCTTGGCGCGCCCTGCGCCGTGCGGCGCCCGCGCTGGCGCTCTGGGCCGCGGCGCTGGACTGACGACCCGCTCAGCCTGTTCCGACCGCGCCGTACCGGCGCCGCTGCGCTACCCCCGGCTGCCGGCCGGCGTGAGCTGCAGCCGCTTCAGCATCTCGAGGTAGTCGCGGTTGCCCCGCTCCTTGCGCCAGCGGCGCAGGAACACCCAGTACCAGCTGTAGAGCGCCATGGTCCCGTAGCGGAACGTGGCCAGGTACTTGAGCCACTGACGGAACGAGTAGAACCGGGCGTACGCGCTCCAGACCTCAGCCTGCAGCCTCTCGGGAGTCATCTTCAACGGCCTGAAGACCACGTGCTGGGCGTCGAAGAGGTCCCAGTGGCGGTCGAAGATGCGGCCCTGGGCGTCCAGCTCGTCGAACAGCGGCGTGCCGGGGAGCGGCGTCAGGATGTTGAGCATCAAGGTGCTGATGTCGTGCTTGCGCGCGAACCGGGCAGTCTCACGGACGGTCTCTGCGGTGTCGCTGTCGGCCCCGAGCACGAACATGCCGTGCGTCTTGATGCCGTAGCGTCGCAGCGTGGCGAGGGCGCGGACGATGTCGGCGACGCTCTGCGACTTGTCGAAGCCGTCAAGGGTCTCCTGGCTCACCGACTCGAGGCCGAGTGCGACTCGGTCGCAGCCGGAGTCGCGCATCAACTCGAGGAGCTCTGGGTCGGCGGCCACGTCGGTGCGCACCTGCGCCGACCACGGGATGCGCCGTCCGCCGGCGATCATCATGCGCAGGAGGGTCTTGAGCCGCCGCTTGTCGGCGGCGAAGTTGTCGTCGTAGAAGATGATCGACTTCGGCTGCTTGGCCTCGATCTCGGCCATGATGCGCTCGGGACTGCGGTAGCGGTACTTGCGTCCGAACATCGCCGTCACCGAGCAGAAGTTGCAGGCGAAGGGGCAGCCCCAACTCGTCATGATCGGCGTGGTGCCGGCCTTCTCAGAGGAGCCGGCGATGAGGGTGAGGTCGGGCACCGGCAGCGTGTCCAGGTCCTGGCACGCTTCCCGCGGCGGGTTGTGGACAGCCTCTCCCTCGCGCGTGAACGAGAGGCCGTCGACCGTCTCCAGCGTCCGTTCGCCGCGCAGGACCTCGATCAGCTCGAGCATGAGCGCGTCGCCGCCCTCACCGCGAGCCACGTAGTCGGCGTGCTCGAGCGCCTCGTCGGCCATGAAGGTGACGTGCGACCCGCCGACGATCGTCGGTACGCCGCGCTCCCGGACCCGAGCCGCGATCTCGTAGGCGGCCGGCGCCGTCGACGTGGTCGTGGAGATGCCGACGAGGTCTGCCGCCAGCACGTCGTCCCAGTCGATGGGCGAGGTCTGCGGGCAGTAGATGATCACGTCGTGGCCTGCCGCCGTGAGGCCGGCGCCGATGAGCGGCAGGCCGAGGCGCGGCAGGAAGGTGTACGACCACATGTGCAGGTGGGCGGGGGCGGGTTCGATCAAGCGGATCTTCATGCGGGGTCACTTTCTTGCGGAAGGGGGACGCAGGGTCGCCGGCGGGCGCGCGGTCGATCCCTGCGGGACTACGGGTGGTCGCTCGAGGGGAAGCCTCGACCTCCTGGGGACCTGACGCGCTGCCGGGGGTCTGCTGCTGCGGCGTGCCGCGATCCGCGGGCCCGGAGTCCCCCGACGCGTTGCTTCTCATCTCAGGGTACGGCAAACGCGCGCAAAGGCAACCGTGACCCGAGGTTGCCTCCGGTGGCGCGGTTCTGGTAGGACCATGAGCCATGGCCTACGTTTACCCCACCACATGGTTCGGCGACGGTCTCGCGCCCGCCCCCGACGCCTCCCTGAGCATCACGAGCGCCGCGGTGCTCTACGGGCTCAGCGTCTACACCGTCCTGCCGGTCACGGTCTCGAGTGACCGGGGGTTGCTCGCCTTCCGCCTCGCCGACCATTACCGGCGGCTGGTCAACTCCGCGCGGATCATCGGCATCGACACCTTCGAGCCGGCCTGGGACGAGGAGCGCTTCGCCGCCGCCGTGACGGAGGTGGTGCTGGCGAACCGCGTGACGGAGGACGTCTTCGTGCGCGCCAGCGTGCATGTCGACGCTGAACTGCCGGGCACGCGTTCGCGCGGCATCAGCACGCGCCTCAGCATCTTCGTCTACACGGCGGAGCCGATCCTGCCGCTGGACGGCGCGCGCCTGAAGACCAGCGTCTGGCGGCGGATCCCCGACTACGCCATCCCATCGCGCTCCAAGGTCAACGGCGCCTACGTCAACTCGGTGCTCGCCAAGCAGGACGCGATCGACAGCGGCTACGACGACTGCATCTTCCTCGACGCGGCCGGACACGTCTGCGAGCTCAGCGCGGCCAACATCTTCATCGTGCGGGACGGGTCGCTCATCACGCCGAGCACCGCGAGCGACCTGCTCGAGGGCATCAACCGCAGCACGGTCCTGCTGATCGCGGAGCACCTCGGCATCCCGACCCGCGAGCGGGAGGTGGACCTCACTGAGCTGTACATCGCCGACGAGGTCTTCGCCTGCGGCACCTCGACCTACGTGGCGCCGGTCACGGAGGTCGACGCGCGCACCGTCAACGGCAGCCGCGTCGGTCCCGTCACCGAGCGCATCCGCGAGCGCTACCTGGCCGTCCTGCGCGGCGAGGACGCCTACTACCGGCGCTTCGTCACCCGTCTGGGCTGACGTATGATGGCCGAGAAGCGGACAGGCGCGCGGCGCGCGGAGCGGCACGCGCAGAAGCGCGACAAGATCCTCGACGCCGCTGCCGAGCTCGTGACGGAGCACGGCGTCGACGGGCTCAACCTCAGCGAACTGGCGATGCGGGCCGGCTTCGGCAACGCCGCGTCGCTCTATCGCTACTTCTCGAGCAAACAGGAGATCGTCGGCGCGCTCGCCGTGCGCGGGCTCGAGCGGCTCGGAGAGCACATGCACAGCGTCCCGGAGGACCTCCCCCCGAAGGAGCAGTTCGTCGAGATCTGCCTCGCGTACATCGAGTACGCGCGGCTGCATCCGGGCGAGCGGCGGCTGTTGCTCACCACCGCCCGGAGCATTGCTCCCGACTACCGGGCAGCGGCGCTCCCGGACGAGTTCGTCGGCCGCATGTTCCGGCTGGCGGAGGCCGCCCGCGAGAGCGGCAGCCTGAAGGCGCGGGACGAGCAGGACGTGTTCACCATCCTGCACGCCGGTTGGGCGCTCGCTCACGGCATGGCCGAGTACGACGGCATCTACGACGACCCGGAGCGCGAGGTGCTGCGCAGCAGGCACCGCGCCGTGTTCCGAGCCTACGTCGCCGGGTTCGGCAGCGACTGGACCGCGTAGCCGGGCGTCGCGGGTGTCCTCTTGCCCGCTCGAGGGAATACCTACTTGCCTGAGCAAACGGTCGCCCCCTGAGGATGGTGCCGGATGACCGCAGTCACGACGTCCAAGACCTTCGTCTGCGGGGTCTGCAGCGCGACCCTTAAGTCGCAGCGAGACCTCGACAACCACATGTGCCTGCTGCACGACGACTGCGACGAGGCACATCTCGGCACGCCGATCACGTTCCGCTGCGTCACCTGCGGAGAGGCGTTCGTGCGCCGCAGCGACCTCTTCACCCACCAAAAGGAGCTCGGCCACGGCCATCCCGGCGAGTGGGACAAGGCGAGGCCGGCGGGGGCGGAGCGCCCGCGCCGCCGGCCTCAGAGCCGCGGCCGCTGAGCGCGGCGCGCTCAGCTCAGGCCGAGCCGCAGGCACGCCGAGCCTCGAGATCCGTCGGCCCCCGCTGGGGCTTCCCCCAACGCACGGCGTGTGACGGCGGGCCCGATGTGGGTAACACCATCGTCCATCGGGCGGCCGGAGGTCGGCGGCCCGGATGTCGACACGGAGGTCGGGCATGAGGCGTGTGATCGCCATCCTCGCGTTGACCGGGGCCGTGCTCCTGCTGGCCGCCGCGCCGGCGGTCGCGGCCGAGTACCGAGTGACGAAGGCATCCGGCGCGCTCGCCGGCCGCGTGGCGCCGGGTCCGGATCCGGGGCAGGGAGACCGGATCGGCGTCGTGCGCGATCTGAGCAGGTTCAGGGGCGCCGTCTACTCGCGGCAGACCAGCTCGGGCTACGTCGGCTGGCCGGTGTCGAACGGGACGTCCTACGTCGCCTGGGTCACGAAGAGCAGCACCACCCGGTTCCTCGTCAAGAAGGTGCCCTGGGGCGCGGCCGCCGG
The DNA here is from genome assembly GCA_050257915.1 of Deltaproteobacteria bacterium. Classification (GTDB taxonomy): domain Bacteria; phylum Actinomycetota; class Thermoleophilia; order UBA2241; family UBA2241; genus CAIXSE01. The sequence continues at coordinate 1,845 of JBLMXT010000385.1, read as the reverse complement.
CCGCGTGACCAGGCTCTCGAGCGGACGCTGGCTCGCGCAGAAGCGGGTGGACGGCCGGTGGAGGACCGTCGGCAGGATCCAGGAGGGCTGCAGGGGCCAGTGGGCGGCGGGCGCCGCGCGCCTGTTGCTCTGGCAACGCTGACAGCTTCGCGGGCGGCGTCGCCCCGGCGCACAGCGCCAGAGCAAGCGGCCCATCTGCTCATTTCCAAGTGTTGCCACTTCTGACAACGCTGCCGCTTCTTGCAGGCCACGGGACTACGACATCTGTCCAGTCAAAGTCACGTAGTTCGGCAGTGTGTGTGTCGTGGGGCCGGGGAACACCATGCTGCATATCTTCACGACGCTTAACGCCAGATGAAGGCAACTACATGTGAGCCCTCCGAGCGGGCCGCGGGCAGTGGTTCTGCCGATCCGGAGGGCGATTCCCAACTGACGGGGGAGGAGAGTCCGATGGTTGAGTTCACTCGACGACAGTTCCTCAAGATCGGAGGCGGCGGGCTCGTTGGGCTCTGGGTGGGATCCCAGTTCGGGGGCTTCACCCAGGTGGCGGAGGCTGCGCCCATTCCTGGCGGCACGCTCGACCCGCTGACCGTGCCGAAGTTCGCGACGCCGTTGCTCATCCCGCCGGTGATGCCCAAAGCCGGCACCATCAAGCTCAAGGGCGGGAAGAACGCGGACTACTACGAGATCTCCGTCAAGCAGTTCGCCCAGCAGATCCTGCCCGCTGGCCTGCCCCCGACGACGGTCTGGGGGTATGGGGCGGTCGCCGCGGCGAGCAAACGGGGCCTGCTCCTGCACAACGCGCCGTCGCTCACCATCGAGGCACAGGCCGGCCGGCCGGTCCGCGTCAAGTGGATCAACGGGCTGGTCGACGCAAACAGCGGGGGCTACCTACCGCACCTGCTGCCGGTCGACCCGACGCTCCACTGGGCGAATCCGCCCGGCGGAACGATGGGCCGGGACATGCGGCCGGACTTCACCGGGAAGACCTACGTGCCGGCGACGGAGTTCACGGATCCGGCCACGCAGTACACGCAATACGGCGGCCCCGTGCCCATCGTCACCCACGTGCACGGCGCCGTCGGCGTCGGCGACGAGAGCGACGGCTACGCGGAGGCGTGGTATCTGCCCGCCGCCAACAACATCGACTCGAACTATGCTACGGAGGGTACGTGGTACGACTTCTTCGCCGGCAAGGCCACGACGAGCTACGGCGCCACATGGGGCCCCGGCTTCGCCACCTTCCAGTATCCGAACGATAACAGGGCGTCGACGATCTGGTACCACGACCACGCGCTCGGCATGACCAGGCTCAACGTCTACGCCGGCCCTGCGGGCTTCTACATCATCCGCGGCGGCCCAGCCGGTGATGGCGCCGTGCTCGACTCGCGGACCGGTCTGGCGGCCGTGCTCCCCGGTCCGGCGCCCAAGGAGAACGACCCATTCCCGCCCAACAAGACCTACTACGAGATTCCCATCGCCATCCAGGACCGTGCGTTCAACGCTGACGGCTCGCTGTTCTATCCGGACACGCGCGCATTCTTCGACGGTGACGGCGGACCGTACATCCCCGATTCGGACATCTCACCGATCTGGAACCCGGAGTTCTTCGGAAACTTCATGATGGTCAACGGCAACACCTGGCCGTTCCAGACCGTGGAGCAGCGGCGCTACCGCTTCCGCTTCCTGAACGGCTGCGACGCGCGCTTCCTGATCCTCGATTTTGCCAACATCCCCGGCGTCGAGGTCTGGCAGATCGGCAACGAAGGCGGCTTCCTGGCCGCTCCGGTGAACCTCACGACAGGCCACGGCAACCAGCTGCTGATGGGTTTGGCCGAGCGCGCC
>JBLMXT010000384.1:0-4037 GCA_050257915.1 Deltaproteobacteria bacterium | reverse complement strand
AGCTTCACCTTCACCTTCGTCGACGTCGGCAACCCGCACGCCGTCATCCAGTCGCCGTGGCCGCTCGAGCTGGTCCCGCTGCACGAGATCGGCCCGGTGATCGAGGAGCACAAGTACTTCCCGCGGAGGACCAACGTCGAGTTCGTCAAGGTGCTCGGGGAGCACGACGCCAAGGTCCGCGTGTGGGAGCGGGGCGTGGGGGAGACCCGCGCCTGCGGCACCGGCGCGACCGCCACGGCCGTCGCGCTCGTCCGCACCGGCCAGTGCACGAGCCCGGTCACCGTGGAGCTCCCGGGCGGCAAGCTCGTCGTGGACGTCAAGCCGGACTGGCGCGTGTTCATGACGGGGCCGGCCGAGGAGATCTACCACGGCGACCTCTCGCTCGAGTTCCTCGCCCACCTCGAGTAGGGCCCGCCGCCACGATCCGCACTCCCGGAGGACCATGAACATCGCAGAACGCGTGCGCACGCTGCCCCCGTACCTGTTCGCCGCCATCGAGCGCGAGATCTCCGAGCGCACGGCAGCCGGCATCGACGTCATCAGCCTCGGCATCGGCGACCCCGACCTGCCCACGCCGCCGCACGTCGTCGCGGCGCTGGCCGAGGGCGCCGCCGACCCCGCCACGCACCAGTATCCGAGCAACCGGGGAGAGGCCGGCTTCCGTGAGGCGGTGGCCGGGTTCTACGCGACGCGCTTCGGCGTCACGCTCGACCCGGCCGACCAGATCGTCCCGCTGCTCGGCGCCAAGGAGGGCATCGCCCACATCTGTCAGGTGCTGCTGGACCCGGGCGACGTCGCCTTGGCCGCCGATCCCGGGTACCCGGTGTACGTCACCGGCCCCACGCTCGCCGACGGCGCCGCCGTGCACCTGCCGCTCGTCCCCGAGCTGGGCTTCCAGCCCGACCTCGAGGCCGTCCCGGCCGAGACGCTCGCCAGGGCCAGGATGATCTTCGTGAGCTACCCCAACAACCCGACCGGCGCCGTGATCGAGGACGACTTCTTCGCCCGCCTCGTGGCCTTCGCCAGGGCCAACGACATCGTCGTCGTCCACGACAACGCCTACGCCGACATCACCTACGACGGCTACGTCGCGCCGAGCTTCCTGGCGACGCCGGGGGCCTCCGAGGTCGGCGTCGAGCTGTTCAGCCTCTCCAAGAGCTACAACATGACCGGCTGGCGCGCCGGCGCCATCGTCGGCGCCCCCGAGGTGGTCGACGCCTACTGGCGCCTCAAGACCAACCTCGACTCGGGCATGTTCGGCGCCGTGCAGCGCGCCGCCGCGGCCGCGCTCAGCGGTCCCCAGGAGTGCGTGCGCGAGATGTGCCGCGTGTACCGGCGGCGGCGCGACCTCCTCGTCGAGGCGCTGCGCACGGTGGGCATGCACGTCGAGCCGCCCAAGGGAACCATCTACCTGTGGGTGCCCGTGCCCGAAGGCCACACGTCCGCCGGGTTCACGCGGCAGGTGCTGGAACAGGCGGACGTCGTCGTGACGCCGGGGGCGGCCTACGGCCCGTCCGGCGAGGGCTACGTGCGCCTGTCCCTGACCGTGCCGGACGAGCGCCTCGAAGAGGCCGTCCGGCGCATCGAGGAGCGCGTACGCCTTTGACCGCGACCCGCGACCCCGGCGCGAGGACGCCGTGAGCGCCGAGACCGTCATCGACACCGGCGCGACCGAGGTCCGCCCGCGCACCGTGGTCTTCGCCGTCGTGCCCGGCGGGCACGGCGATCCCGGGGAGGACGAGGCCCTCGCCGAGATCAAGGAGCTGCTGCGCTCGGCCGACATGGACTGGGTCGCCGACGTGATCCAGCACCGCGACACCCCCGACCGGCGCACGTACCTGGGCAAGGGCAAGATGGCCGACCTCAAGGCGGCGATCGCCGAGTCCGGGGCCACGGTGGCCGTCTGCGAGGACGACCTCTCGCCGGCGCAGGTGGCGGCTGTGCTCGACGCGGTCGACGCCGACGTGCTCGACCGCACCGAGCTCATCCTCACGGTGTTCAGCAAGCACGCGCACTCGCTCGAGGGCACGATGCAGGTGCACCTCGCCCAGCTCGAGTACGAGCTCACGCGGATGCGCGGCAAGGGCCTCGTGATGAGCCGCCTGGGCGCCGGCGTCGACATGCGCGGCCCGGGGGAGACCAAGATGGAGGTGGACCGTCGCGTGGTGCGCAAGCGCATCCAGACGCTCCGCCGGCGCATCGAGCAGATGGCGCGCACGCGGCGCACGCAGCGCGCGAGGCGCCTGCGCGCCGGCGTGCCGCTCATCGCGCTCGCCGGCTACACCAACGCCGGCAAGTCGACACTCCTGAACGCGCTCACCGACGCCGAGGTCTCGGTGCGCGACCGCCTGTTCGAGACGCTCGACCCGACGTCGCGGAGCTACCGCTACCGCGACCGCGACTACGTGCTCACCGACACCGTCGGCTTCATCCGCAAGCTGCCGCACCAGCTCGTCGACGCGTTCGCCAGCACCCTCGAGGAGACCACGCTCGCCGACGTCGTGCTCGTGGTCGCCGATGCCAGCCTGGAGGCTCCCGAGATCGCCGTGCGCGAGCAGACCGTGGCCGACGTGCTCGACAGGATCGGCAGCACGGCGCCAAGGATCGTCGTGTTCAACAAGATCGACCGTGTCGACGAGCCCAGGCTGCTGCGCCTGCGCGCCCTCTACCCGGAGGCGGAGTTCATCGCCGCCGGCAAGGGGGTCGGCCTGGAGGCGCTCCAGGAGCGCCTCGGCCGCTTCTTCGACCGCGCGCTGCGTCCGGTGCGCCTGCTCTTCCCGTACGCCGCGGCCGGCGAGATGCACCGCCTCCGCGGCATCGCCAGCGACGTGCGCGAGGAGCACACGCCCGAGGGCGTGGTCTTCGAGGCCCGGCTGCCCGTGGCCGAAGCCGGGCGCTACGCGCGCTACCGCATCGACCCTGAGGCGCCCGAGGCGGACGACGTCGCCGTCGCGGCGTCGTCCGGCGACGAGACCGAGGAGGCCGGCCCCGATGCCTGACGCCGGCCTGCCCGTGCCCGTGCGCCTGCTCACGCCCACAGCACGCCTGCCCGAGCGCGCCTACGAGCACGACGCCGCCTGGGACCTCTGCGCGGCGGAAGCTGCCACGCTGCCGCCGCTCGCGCGCGCCGTCGTGGGCACCGGCATCGCCCTCGGCCTGCCGGCCCACCTCGCGGCGCTCACGCTGCCGCGCTCCGGCCTGGCCGCCCGGCACGGCATCTCCATCGTCAACGCCCCCGGGCTCATCGACCCGGGCTATCGTGGCGAGGTGCGCATCATCCTCCTCAACACCGACGCCGAAGCCACCTTCACCGTGGCTCCCGGCGACCGCATCGCGCAACTGCTGTTCCTGCCGCTCACGGACGTCACACTGGTGCCGTCCGACGCCCTCGGCGAGACGCACCGCGGCGAGCGCGGCTTCGGCTCGAGCGGCACGGGGGAGAGGTGACCATGGCCGGCGCGGACGACAAGCCTACTATTCGCGTAGCAGGACTGCTCGTCAACGAGAGTCGTATCTTGATGGTAGAGCAGGGGAGAGGCGACGACCGCTACTGGCTGCTGCCCGGCGGCGGCGTCCACTTTGGCGAGACGCTCTCCGACGCGCTGCGCCGCGAGCTCCAGGAGGAGCTCGGCCTGCGCGTCGGGGTCCAGCGCCTGCTCGCAATCGTCGAATCGATCTCGCCGGAACCCGACTACGCCAAGCACGTCGTGCACCTGATCTTCGAGATCTCGGCGCCGGCGGAGGCTCTCCCGGAGCCGCAGGACGTGAAGGTCCTCAACGCGAGATTCCTGGACGAGTTCGAGCTGCAGTCCGCCGACGTCCGCCCGCCGGTGGCCGAGTTCCTCAGCGCCTGCGTCAGGGAGATGCCCTCGTCGCCGCAGTATCTCGGCCGTCGCTGGTAGCTCGGATCCAGGCAGGATATCCCTGACGACGCCCGAATCCGGCTGCTGCGCGCCCGTGTGTAACACGCGATAATCTCCGTTATGTAAAGCTAGTCGTGACGACGGGCGCTGCGCCCTGTGGATCGCCCCATCCCC
>JBLMXT010000383.1:0-4309 GCA_050257915.1 Deltaproteobacteria bacterium | reverse complement strand
AGGAGAAGCAACTGCTGCGCCTGCTGGCCGGGCCGGCGGCCACGGCGATCGGCAACGCGCGCCTGTTCAGGCAGCAGCAGGAACAGGCGCGCCGCCTCGGCACCCTCCTGGACGCGAGCAGGACGCTGACCGCATCGGTACACCTCGACGAGGTGCTCGCCGGCGTCGCGCGGCTCGCCGCGGAGGCCGCCGGCGCCACGTATGCCACGGTCTACGAGTACCGGCCCCACCACGATGCGATCGTGTACCGGGCCGGCCACTCGCTGGGACTCACGCCGGAGGGAGTGCACGACGACGCCCTGGGGACGGAGTACGCCCTGTCCGACTTCCCCGGCGAGCGGGCGATCCTGGGGGCCTCCGAGGCGGTGCTGGAGCAGCTCTCGGCGACGGCCCTGTCCGACGACCGGCGCCGGTCCATGGAGGCTTGGAAGCAGAAGACGTGCCTCAGCCTGCCGCTGCGCGCCGGCGGCGCCCCGCAGGGGATCCTGCGGCTGACGATGACCGACGCCGAGCGGCGGTTCACGGCGCCCGAGCTCGAGCTGCTCGCTGCGCTCGCGGAGTCCGCCGGAGCCGCGATCCACAACGCGCGCCTGTTCCGCGCGCAGGAGGAGGAGAGCGAGCGGCTGCTCGAGCTCCTCGAGGTCAGCCGCCGGCTGACCGCGACCTTCGACCGGCGCGAGGTGGTGAGCGCGCTGCGGGAGGGCGCCGCCCGGCTGCTCGCCGGCGGCACGACGGCCGGCGTGTGGCTGTCCGGGGCCGGCGGCCTGACGTCCGCGACGGAGCCGGCGGACGGCGCGGCCGCCGGCGAGCTCGCGCAGGAGGCGCTCGCCGGCAGCCGCACGGTCGACCGCGTCGGCGCCGAGTGGTCGGGCATGGCCGTCCCCCTTGCCGTCAAGGACCGCGTGGAGGGGGTGCTGGTGGTCGCGGCCGGCGGACACCGCCGGTTCGCCGAAGGCGAGCGTGAGGCGCTCCAGGTGCTCGCCAACCAGGCGGCCGCGGCGCTCGAGAACGAACGCCTGTACCGGCGCGCCGAGCAGGAGGCGATCCGTGACGGCCTCACGGGCCTCTACAACCACCGTCACTTCCAGGAACGCCTGCGCCAGGAGTGCCGCCGCGCGCAGCGCTACGGCACCCCGCTCTCGCTGCTCATGCTGGACCTCGACGACTTCAAGGAGTTCAACGACCGGTTCGGGCACCAGATCGGCGACGAGGCGCTGCGCGAGGTGGGGCAGATCCTCTTCGCCGTGACGCGCCGCGGCGTGGATCTCGCGGCGCGGTACGGCGGCGAGGAGTTCGCCGTCATCCTTCCGCACACACGGGCCGCCGATCTGCCCGTTCACGGTGCGGCGGCCGGCGGTGACGACCCGGAGGCGCCGCCTCCGGCCGGCGCCGGCGCGCTGATCGTCGCCGAGCGCGTGCGCGCCGCCATCGCCGGGCACGCGTTCCCGGGGCACGGCGGCCGCCGCTACGCGCGCACGACGGTGACGGTGGGTGTGGCCGATCTGCGCGACGGCGACGACGCCGCGTCGCTCATCGCGGCCGCCGACGCGGTCCTCTACGAAGGCAAGCGCTCCGGCCGTGACCAGGTGGTCGCGCGTGGCGCGTGACCGCCGAGCGAGGACGCATGGATGACCAGGCGCGGCCGGGCGCCGTGGCCGGCCGCGACGTCGAGGATCTGCTCACGGCCGTCGTCGCGAACGTCGGTGAGGCGCTGGATCTGTGGTCGGTGGACCTCTGGGCCTTCAGCGTCGACGCCGACACGCTCGCGTGCCGTGCGTACTGGTGTCGCGATCCGGAGACGACCAAGTCCCGCGGGTGCGTCGGCGCGGTCATCGGTCTGGACCAGAGCCACGACCTGCGCAGGCTCGTGCTCACGGGGCAGATCGTGGAGCATCACGTCGACGACGAGCTCGCCCCTGCCGACGCCGCCGCCCTCGCCCAGGCCGGCTTCACCCATCGCGTCGACGTCCCACTCCTCGCGGGCGCCGAGGTGCTCGGCGTCCTGAGTCTCGCGGAGACGCGCCCCGGGCGTCGTCTCTCCGATGAGGACCGGAGCCGCCTCACGACGCTCTCCCGTCTGGCGGCCGCAGTACTGCGCGCGTCGGGGCTCTACGAGACCGAGGTGGCCCGGACGGAGCGGCTCACGGGCATGCTCGCGAGCGGCCGCGGCATCTCGGCCGCGCGGACGACGGCGGCGATCGTCGCGGCGGTGCGCGAGGAGGCCGCGCGGCTCGTGAGCGGCGTGGCCTGCGACGCCCAGGTGGTGCTGCGCCAGGACGACGGCACGTTCGCTCCTGCCGGCGAAGCCGGAGCGGCGCGGGCGGCCCCCGGCTGGCGCGCCGACGCCCTAGCGCGGCAGGCCGCGGACCTGGGGCGGCCGGAGCAGGCGCGGACCGCCGACGGCCGCGCCCGGCTCCTGTTGCCGCTGCTGGCCGGCGCGCGCTCCAGCGGCTACCTCGAGCTGACGGCCGGGCTGCGCCGGCCGTTCCGCCAGGCGGAGATAGAGCTCGCGTCCCTGCTGGCCGGCCAGACCGCCGCGGCGCTCGAGCGGGCGAAGGCGTTCCGCGCCGTACAGAGCCGATCCGCCACCGACACCCTCACCGGCCTTTACAGCCGCTGGTACTTCCACGAGCGCCTGTACGCCGAGGTCGCCCGCGCGCGGCGGTATCGCCAGCCGCTCTCGCTCGTGGTCGTCGAGCTCGACGGCGAGGAGGAGCTGGCGCGCAGGCGCGGGGCCGCGCACAGGGACGCGTCGCTCGCCGCGCTGGCGCGACTGCTCGTGACCAGCCTGCGTGACAAGGTCGACGTGGCCTGCCGACTCGGCGGCGGCCGGTTCGCGCTCCTCCTGCCCAACACGCCGCCGGGGCCGGACGCGGCGGGGCTGGTCGCCGAGCGGGTGCGCGAGCGGGTCGCCGCCACGCGGCTCTCCGACGACGAGCTGGGCGCCCTGGGCAGGTTCACGATGAGCCTCGGCGTCGCGGGGTTCCCCGAGTCCGCCGAGGACGCCGACGACCTGGTCCGCGTGGCCGAGGGCCGGCTCGCGACGGCGCGGGCGGCCGGCGGCGACCGCGTCGAGCCTCCGCCGCCGGAGCCCGAAGAGGAAGACAGGGACGCCGGGGCGCCGGACGACGAGCCGGGCTGACCCGCGGCCTCGCGGGCCCGGCCGGGCAGGCCGGGGTTGTCGCTCAGCCGGATGCGAGCGTCGTGAGCGCGTCCAGCATGGAGGGGTCGCCGCCGAGTACCTGAGCGGCGGCGCCCTCGACGCGCGCCGAGGCGGCGGCGACGAAGTACTCCGCCGCGAGCAGGCGGCGTGCGTCGGTCTGCGCCGCCCTCATGAGCAGGTAGGCGCAGCTCACGTCGATCGCCATCTCGGCGAGGCGGCGGGCGTGGAAGTCGCGGAAGCGCACGTCGTCGAGCTCGCGCACGCGGGCGATCGCCTCCGCCAGGCGCACGCGGGCGTGGCGCACGCGCGCCAGCAGCTCGGGAGTGGCCGAGAAGTCCTCGGCGTCGTACTCGTCCAGGCGGCCGGCCAGCGTGCCGCCGAGGATGCCGCCGATGGCGGCCACCACCTGCAGCTGCGTCGTGCCTTCGTAGATGTTGGTGATCCGCGCGTCGCGGGCGTAGCGCTCCACGGCGAAGTCGCGCATGTAGCCCGAACCGCCGTGCACCTGCAGCGAATCGTAGGCGACCTGGTTGGCCATCTCGGTGCAGCAGGCCTTGGCGAGCGGCGTGTAGAGCGCGGCGAGCCGGGTGTAGGTCTTGAGCTCGCCGCGCAGCGCCTTGACGTCGGTGTCCGGGCCGGCCGGCGAAGCCTCGCCGGCCTTCTCCGCCGCCTGCAACTGCGCGATACGGTGTTCCAGCACTTCCTTGGTGTCGACGACCAGCGCGGTCTCGTAGAGCAGCGCCCGCGCCGCTTCGACGTTCACCTTCATGTCGGCGAGCAGCCCCTTGACGGCGGTGAGCTCGCCGATGGGCGCGCCGAACTGGATGCGCTCGGCGGCGTACTTGGCGGCCGCCCGGTACGCCGCCTCGGCGATGCCCTGCGCCTGCGCGGCGATCGCCAGGCGGGCGCCGTTCATCAGGCTCATGACGTACGTGGTGAGCCCGCGCCGGCGCTCGCCGACGAGCAGCGCCGGTGCGTCGTCGAACTGCAGCTCGCAGGTGGGCGAGCCGTGGATACCCAGCTTGTCCTCGAGGCGGCGGATGCGCATGTGCTCGTCGCGCTCGTAGAGGAACATGCTGAGGCCGCGGGCGTCCGTCGTGCCTTCTTCCGAGCGGGCCAGGACGAGGCTGATCTGGCCGCAGCCGT
>JBLMXT010000382.1:0-2746 GCA_050257915.1 Deltaproteobacteria bacterium | reverse complement strand
CCTTCTGGACGCCGAAGCCCTTGACCTCGGCGACCGACATGCCGACCACGCCCTCTACCGCCAGGGCCTCGGCCACGGCGTCGAGGTTGTACGGCTGGATGTAGCACTCGATCTTCTTCATGCTCGCCGCTCCTTTCGGCTCGCCGCGCGGGTGGCGCGGCGAGGGATGCTCAGTGATCGTCAGCGTGTGCTCGCGTCGTAGCTACCCGTACCGGGCTCACACGACGCCCTGGTCGAGCATCGAATCGGCGACCTTGAGGAAGCCGGCGATGTTGGCGCCCGCCACGTAGTTCCCCTCCATGCCGTACGCGGCGGAGGCCTCGACGCACTGCCTGTGGATGGCCTTCATGATGCCGTGCAGACGGGCGTCGACTTCCTCGCGCGTCCAGGAGAGCCGCAGGCTGTTCTGCGACATCTCCAGCCCGGAGGTGGCCACGCCGCCGGCGTTGGCGGCCTTGCCCGGACCGTAGAGGAGCTTCTTCTCGACGAAGAGGTTGACACCCTCGGGGACGGTCGGCATGTTGGCGCCCTCGGAGACGACGGCGACGCCGTTGGCCACGAGGTTCGCAGCGTCCTTCGCGTTGATCTCGTTCTGGGTCGCGCACGGGAAGGCGCACTCGGCCTTGTGCGCCCAGAGCGGGTTGTGGTCGAGGGATGAGTCGACCGGCGTGTAGACCGCGCTCTTGAACGTGTCGGCGTACTCGCTGATGCGGCCGCGCCTCACGTTCTTGAGCTCCAGCACGAAGGCGAGCTTCTCGCGGTCGATGCCGGCCTCGTCGTAGATGTAGCCGCCCGAGTCGCTCAGGGTGACGGGCTTGCCGCCGAGGTCGAGGATCTTCTCCGTGGCGTACTGGGCGACGTTGCCCGAGCCGCTGACGAGGCAGGTCTTGCCCTCGAGCGTCTCGCCGCGGGTGGTGAGCATCTCGGCGGCGAAGTACACGGCGCCGTAGCCCGTGGCCTCGGGACGGATGAGCGAGCCGCCCCAGTTGATGGCCTTGCCGGTGAGCACGCCGACGAACTCGTTGCGCACGCGCTTGTACTGGCCGAACATGAAGCCGATCTCGCGGCCGCCCACGCCGATGTCACCGGCCGGGACGTCGGTGAACTGGCCGATGTGACGGCACAGCTCGGTCATGAGGCTCTGGCAGAAGCGCATGACCTCGTTGTCGCTCTTGCCCTTGGGGTCGAAGTCCGAGCCTCCCTTGCCGCCGCCCATGGGCAGCGTGGTGAGCGAGTTCTTGAACACCTGCTCGAAGGCGAGGAACTTGAGGAGGCCGAGGTAGACGGTGGGATGGAAGCGCATGCCGCCCTTGTAGGGGCCGATGGCGCTGTTCATCTCGATGCGGAAGCCCCGGTTGAGTTGGACGTCGCCCTTGTCGTCGATCCAGGGCACGCGGAACATGATCACGCGCTCCGGCTCGGAGATGCGCTCGAGGATCTTGGCCTCGCGGTACCTGGGGTTCTTGTCGAGGACGACCTCGAGGGACTCGGCCACTTCCATGGCGGCCTGATGGAACTCTGGCTCGGCCGGGTTCTTGGCCTTGAGCCAGGCCATGTATTCGTCGACGAATGCGCTCATGTAGTGCCCTCCACGTAGGCAATTGCGTGTGATGGTTGCGTACAGGCTCCGCACACGCCTCGCGCGGTGGGATTGACGCAGGGCGCGAGGCGACCGCAGTATACGACCTCCCCGGGCACGCGGCAGTCGACATACGGGCCAAACTTTGGTTGCCGGGGTGGGCCACTTGGTACACCATGGCGAATGGGTCGTCCGTCCGGCCAACAGGGCGCACTGCCGCGTCTGCCGCGTCTGCCGCATTCTCGCTTCCGAACCCGCCACGTACAGGCACACCGAACTGGACATTCCGTACAACAGCAGGCACTCCGATTGGCTGTCCGTTCGACGTCATTGACTGCGCGCGGACGTACTCCTATAGTGATACGCGAGGGCGTCAGGACCCCCCGGACCCTTCCGCCCCGCCGCACCGACTCACCGCGTGAGCGCTCCCGCATCTGCGCGCGCCCGCGCCCGGAATGGCCAGCGCCGCGCCCGCGCACCCGAGGGCGCCGAGGAAGGAGTGCACCGCATGGCTCTCAAGACGCCCGAGGAGTTCGTCCAGAGCCTCGCCGACCTGCATCTGCAGATCTACCTGTTCGGCGAGAAGGTCGACGACTACGTGAACCACCCCCTCATCCGGCCGAGCATCAACTGCATCGCCACCACCTACGAGATGGCGGCGCAGCCGGAGTACGAGGACCTCATGCTCGCCACCAGCCACCTCACCGGCAAGAAGGTCAACCGGTTCACCCACATCCACCAGTCGACCGTGGACCTCTCCAAGATGGTCAAGATGCAGCGCCTGCTCGGCGAGAAGTCGTGCTCGTGCTTCCAGCGCTGCGTTGGCATGGACGCCATCAACGCGCTGTACTCGGTCACCTACGAGCTCGACCAAGCCAGGGGCACCGACTACCACGAGCGCTTCACCAGGTACGTGCAGTACCTGCAGGACGAGGACATCGTCGCCGACGGCGCCATGACCGACCCCAAGGGCGACCGCTCGCTGCCGCCGCACCAGCAGCCGGACCCGGACGTCTACGTCCACATCGTCGAGCGGCGCGACGACGGCATCGTGGTGCGCGGCGCCAAGGCGCACCAGACGGGCGCCTGCAACTCCCACGAGATCATCGTCATGCCCACCGTCGCCATGCGCGAGGGCGACGAGGACTTCGCCGTCAGCTTCAGCTG
>JBLMXT010000381.1:0-3665 GCA_050257915.1 Deltaproteobacteria bacterium | reverse complement strand
CCTCGAGATGGGCCAGGTGCCGGGCGGCCTCTGCACGTCGTGGCGGCGCAAGGGTTACCTGTTCGACGGCAGCGTCGCCGGCCTCGCGGGGACCTCTCCGGAGGCGCCGATCTACCGCCTGTGGCGCGACATCGGCGTCATCGACCACTGCCCGCTGTACGACCCGGACGACTTCGGCGCAGTCGTCGCGCCGGACGGGCGGACCGTCACCGTCTACACCGACATCGACCGGCTCGAGGCGCACCTGCTGGACAACTTCCCGAGCGACGCCGCCGCGATCCGGGAGTTCGCAGGGGCGCTGCGCGCCTGCCTGCGGCTCGACATCCCGTTCCGCGGCGAGGACGGGTGGGCAGGCGTCGTGGCCGGCGCCCGGACCGCCGTATCGTCCGCGCGCAGCCTGCCGACGATGCTCAAGTACGGGCGCCTCACGCTGCGCGAGTTCAACCGCCGGCTCCAGGATCCGTTCTGCCGGCAGGTCTTCGACAACCTGGTCCACTTCGGCGGGCCGGACGTCCCTCTGCTCACGGTGCTCATCCCCATCGCCTACGCGCATCGCCGCATGACGGGCATCCCGCGCGACGGCTGGCTGGCCTTCGGCCGGGCCGTCGAGCGGCGCTTCCTCGAGCTGGGCGGCGAGATCCGCTACGGCGCCAGGGTCGAGCGGCTCGAGATCCGCGGGGGCGCCGTCCGCGGCGTCGGCCTGGCAGGCGGCGAGCTCGTCGCCGCCGACCGGGTGCTCTCGGCCGCCGACGGGCGGTTCACGCGCACCGTCCTGCTCGGCGAGAGGGACGGCGCGCGCTTCGACCCGCGTCGGGTGTCGGACCAGCCCGTCCAGGTGAACCTCGGGGTGGCGGAGGACTGGTCCGCGACCGGCGCGCTCACGTATCTGTTGCCGGACGCGCCTGCGGCCGCCGGTCGCCGCCAGTCCCGCGTCACCGTGCAGAACAAGCACTACGACCCGCACGCCGCGCCCGCCGGAAAGAGCGCGTTGACCGTCTTCCTGGAGTCCGACCACGCGTTCTGGCAGCCGCTCGCGGCGGATCGGGCGGCCTACGACGCGGAGAAACGCCGCTGCGCCGAGCTCGTGATCGAGGCGATCGGTCGGCACCGGGTGGGATTCGCGGACACGGTCGAGGTGGTCGACGTCTCGACGCCGCTCACGCGCGAGCGCTACACGGGCAACTGGCTGGGCGCGATGCAGGCGTTCCGGCCGGACGCGAGCATGGTCAGGGCGCTCCTGCAGGGCGCTCCGCGCTACGACGAGCCCGGCCTGAGCGGCTTCTACTCGGCCGGGCAGTGGGTGGAGAGCTGGGGCGGCATCCCGACGGCGGCGCAGTCTGGCCGTAACGCGGTGCGCGCGCTGTGCAAGAAGGACGGCGCGCGCTTCGCCTTCTGAGCGGCGCCTACACTTGGTCCCGCCCGGCGTACGCCCGCGCCTCGAGGTCCAGCCGCTTCTGGCGCGCGGCCTTGCGGGTGCGCGCGTTGATCGACGCGATCAGCACCGTTCGCGGCAGGGGGAAAGGGGACTTCGCGGAGCGACGGACGGTCTCCGGCGAGAATGGCCGGCCGGCGGCGATGTCGGCCGCGACGAGCGGCAGGACGTTGCGCAGTTGCTTCGAGAACATGCCGGCCTGCTCGAGCGGGCGGCCGTCGATGGGGGAGGTGCCGCCGAAGCCGACGCCGCCCATCCAGATCCAGCTCATCTGCTCCGCTAAGAAGCGCATGCTGCGCAGCTCGGCGCGGCGCTGGATCGGCTCCGGGAAGCCTGAGTGTGCGATGCCGTAGAAGAGCGGCGCGCGCCCGCGGAGCTCCGCGCGCCGCTCCCACACGTCCTCGAGCAGACGCTGCGTCACGGCAGGCAGCTCGTCGAGATAGCTGGGCGCGATCAGGACGACGACGTCCGCGGCGGCCAGCCTGGCGAGCGCCTCGTCCGACGCCGCCGACCCGGCGCTCCATCTCGGGACCCGCCACACCTCGGCGGCGCGGCCCGCGGCCGCGATCCGGGTCGCGAGGTCGCGGGCGATGGCGCCGGTGTTCGACTTCGGCCGCCGGCTTCCCTCGATGACCAGCACGGTCACGAGGTCCTCCCCGCGACCGCGTCCACGGCCTTCTCGATCTCGCGCCGCGCCGCCTCATCGTCGCCGCCCGCGAAGGCCGCGGCGGCGTGCGGCGTGTCGATGTTCACGGCGAGGCGGCCGATGAGGAAGCGGAACGCGTCCGCCTCGTCGGCCGCCGCGAAGGACTCGGCCGCGTCGGCCGCAACGTCCGGCCCGAGGCCGTCCCGCACCAGCCCGACCCCCAGCAACGGCGGGAGGTCGTAGCGTCCCTGGAAGTGCATCTCGCCGTCGCGCAGCACGTAGAGCGGCACCATCAGCGGCTGGAACCGGTCCACCACCTTCTTGAGCGCCGCGCAGTACGAGCCGAAGCGGACCGGTGTGGCGAGGACCAGCACGTCGCTCGCCACGATCTTCCTGAAGATGTCCTGCATGTCGTCCTTGACCGTGCAGGCGCCCGGCGTGCGCATCCCGCAGCTCGAGCAGCCGGTGCAGGGGATGACGTCGACGGTCCGGCAGTCCACCGTCTCGACGTCGTACCCCCGGCCCGCCAGGGTCTCCTCCAGGACGGCCAGCGTCGACGCGCCGTGCCGGGCGTCGACGCCCAGCGCGGAGAGCACCAGGGCCTTCCTGTCCGTTGGGCTGCGCATGCGGGAATCATCGCCCGGCGGCGCCGCCGGCGGCAAGCGCACCCCGTCCGGCGCGACCCGCCCGGCGCGCCGCAGGCGCTCGCCTCAGGGATCCTCGACCGTGAAGCTCCCAGTGACGACCGGGCCACCGCGCTCGTAGGTGGCGACGACGACCCCGGTGCTCGTCGTCGTCGCGGCGATGAGCTTGAGCGATCTGGGCGGCGCGCCGTCCCTGAAGAGGCGCCGCCCGCTGCCGAGCACGACCGGATACACCAGCAGGCGGTACTCGTCCACGAGGTCGTGCGCCATCAGCGTCTGCAGCAGGTCGCCGCTGCCGTGGACCTGAAGCTCGCGGCCGGGCCGCGCCTTGAGCTGCACGACCGCCTCGGCCAGGGCCCCGCGCAGCAGCTCGGCGCCCCGCCAACTCACGCTCTCGAGCGTCCGGGACGCCACGTACTTGGGGAGGGTGTTCAGCCGGGACGCAACGGGGTCGGCCTCCTCCGTGACCAGGGGCCAGAACGCGGCGAAGATCTCGTAGGTCCGCCGACCCAGGAGGAACGCATCGGCCTGCGCGAACCAGCCGGTCACCAGCCGCCCGAAGTCCTCGTCGGGGTAGGGAAACGACCATCCGCCGTGCTCGAACCCGCCGCTGCGGTCCTCATCGGGACCGCCCGGCGCCTGCATGACGCCATCGAGCGTGAGGAATGTCGTCGCTGTCAGTCGCATGGGTCGTCACCTCGCATCCCAGCCATGAGTCCGCACCCCGATGGTCCCCGCCGCGCTCCACGGCGAACCGTCAGCGCGGCCCACCGGCCTCCGCGACGCGCCGCGCGAGACCCTCGTCGCCGAGCGCGGCGCAGAGCTCGGCGAAGCCGGGCCGGACGCCGCGCCACTCGAGGTCCCCGACGTCCTCCTCGAGCGGCACGTCGAGCCGCAGCGTCGCGAGGCGGAGGAACAGCTCGGCGTCGTCGCGGCCCGCCTG
>JBLMXT010000380.1:0-7893 GCA_050257915.1 Deltaproteobacteria bacterium | reverse complement strand
CTGCGGCCGCCGCGACTGCCAGCAGGAGCGCGGCGACGAGCGCGATGGTGGCACGGGCACGGCGGTGGCTGCGGGCCATCGACTCCTCCTGTGGGCCGACCTTGACTCTAGCATGGACGCCGCGTGGGATGCCTCCGCGCGGAGGCTCGCCGGCGGGCGCCGGCGCCGTGCGCGTCGCGCAGGACGGATGTAGGGTTGCCCGGCAGTCTTGCGCGCCGTCAGGAGGTCCGTGCCCGTGAAGTACCGCCGCATGCCCATCGAGGAGGAGTCTCCCGAGCAGTTCGGCTACGACCGCATCCGCCACAACCTCACCGAGAGCTCCGTGCGGGACCGCTCTCTCTCGGACCTCGGCGTCACCCTCGATGACGCGCTGCTGTTCTACGGCGACCACGCCGGCAACGAGCGCCTGCGTGAGCTGATCGCGGCGCAGAGCGGCGAGGCGGGCGGCGTGACCCGTGGCGACGTGCTCGTCACCGCCGGCGCCGCCCAGGCCCTCTTCATCATCGCCACCTCGCTGCTCGACAAGGGCGACCATCTGGTCGTCGTCCGGCCCAACTACGCGACCAACATCGAGACGCCGCGCGCCATCGAGGCGGAGGTGAGCTTCCTCGACCTGACCTTCGAGGACGGCTTTCGCATCGACCTCGCGAAGCTCATGGCGCTGGTCACGCCGCGCACGAAGTACGTGAGCGTCACGCTCCCGCACAACCCGACCGGCGTGATGATGAGCGAGGCCGACCTGCGCAGCCTGGTCGGCGAGGTCGAGCGCGCCGGCTGCCGCCTGCTGGTGGACGAGACCTACCGCGAGATGACCTTCGGCGAGCCGCTTCCGGTGGCGGCGTCGCTGAGCGAGCGGGCGATCAGCGTCGGCTCGCTCAGCAAGACGTACGGCGTCCCCGGCATCCGCACCGGCTGGCTGGTGTGCAGGGACGGCGAGCTGATGAGCACGTTCCTCGCCGCCAAGGAGCAGATCGGCATCTGCGGCAGTGTCGTGGACGAGGAGATCGCCGCGCGGGCGCTGGAGCAGCGCGCGGCGTGGCTCGCCGAGCTCCACCCGTTCATCGCCCGGCAGCTGCGGGTGGTCAGGGACTGGATCGCCGGCGAGGAGCTCATGGAGTGGGTCGAGCCGGGCGGAGGCGTGGTGTGCTTCCCGCGGATCAGGCCGGAGGTGCCCGTGGACGTGGACGAGTTCTACCGGGTGCTCGGCGAGGTGCACGGGACCTACGTGGGGCCGGGGCACTGGTTCGAGCAGGACCGGCGCCACATGCGCATCGGCTACGCGTGGCCGGTGCCCGCGGAGCTCGAGGGCGGCCTGGCCGCCGTCTCCGCGTCCATCCGCGCCGCGCTCGCGAGCTGACGCCATGAGCGCGGTCACGACATCCGGCGCCGGCGGCGCGGCGCATCCCTGCCGGCACACGTCCACCCAGTTCCTGGGGGCCGGCGGGGTCCGCCTGCTCCTGCAGGCGTGGCTGCCGGCCGGCGCGGACCTGGTGGAGCCGTCCGAGCCGTCCGCCGTGATCGCCGTGGTGCACGGGTACGGCGATCACGGCGGCCGCTACGTCCGGCTCGGTGAGGCCATGGCGGCGCGTGGCTGGGCGCTGTACGTGTACGACCTGCGCGGTCACGGCCAGTCGTCGGGCAGGCGCGGGCAGGTCAAGCGCTTCGACGACTACCTCGACGACACCGAGATGTACCTCGACGAGGTCCGCCGGCTCCAGCCGGGGAAGCCGCTCGTCCTGCTGGGGCACAGCATGGGAGGGCTCATCTGCGCGCGGCTCGCCGAGGAACGCGCGCCCGTCGTCGGCGCGCTCGTCCTCTCGTCCCCGTTCCTCCAGCTGGCGGACGCCGTGCCGCCGTCCCGGGTTGCCTCCGCCAAGGCGCTGGCGGTGGTCTGGCCCAACAAAGACATCGGCAACACGCTGCAGGCGGCGCAGCTCTCGCACGACACGGCCGTCGTCGACGCCTACGTCACCGACCCGCTGGTGCACCACGTCGCGCCCGCCCGCTGGGCCAGGGAGACCCTGGCCGCACAGGATGCGGCCATGGCCGCGGCGGAGCGCATCTCCCTGCCGCTCTACGTTCTGTACGGCAAGGAGGACCAGGTGGTGGACGTCGCTTTCATCGAGGCTCTCTTCGCCCGCGCCGCGTCCGAGGACAAGACCATCCGCAGCTACGAGGGCCTCTACCACGAGTGCTTCAACGAGGTCGGCCGCGAGCAGGTCTACGACGACCTCGCGGCCTGGCTCGCCCCGCGGGTGCGCTGACCGAGCGGCCGCGCCTCTACTCGCCGGCCGGTCGTCCCGCGGTGCTCATGTAGACGACCGGCTCCGCGTCGGGGTCGACGCCGAGGACGTCCGCCGCCTCCTCGTCGAAGAAGGCGGCGATCTGGCAGGTGCCGAGGCCGAGCGCGGTCGCCGCCAGGGCGACGTTCTCGGCGATGTGGCCGGCGTCGAGCAGGACGTAGCGGAGGAAGCGCTCGCCGTACTTCCAGCGCGAGCGCTCCAGAACGGCCGTCCAGACGAAGACCGCCTGCGCGTCGGCGGCGATCCCCTGATCCAGCGCCGCGCGCGCGATGGGCAGGCGCAGGTCGGCCGCGCGCAGGCGCTCGAGCGCCCGGCCGAGCACGTCGTAGTGGTAGAGGCCCTGTTCGAGCCCTTCGATCTCGTTGGCGACCACGTAGTGCTCGATGGGGTAGAGGCCGCCGGCCGACGGCGCCGTGCGGAAGGCGAAGCCTTCCCGGCGCGCCGTGACGCCGGCGGCCGCCCAGAGCAGCGCCGACAGCTCGCCGAGCGCGAGCGGCTCGGGCGCGTACGCGCGGACGCTCCTGCGGCGCGCGAGCGCGTCGAAGAGGCCGCCGTCGTCGAGCGCCAGGTCGGGCAGCCTGACCCGCGGCGCATCGGGATACGTCTTGAACCACTCCGGCTGGTGTGCCCAGTCCATGCGCCCGCCGACGAGGCGCGAGCGGCTGTGCCGCGTCTCGCGCAGGTAGGCCCGGCCGCGATCGTCGTCCATGCGATCGGCCGCCTCAGCCGTCGTCGCCGCGTGTGCGGTACGGCGTGGGGATGAACTCGACGGACGGCCGCCGCTGGCTGCGACGCGGGTACAGCGTCATCAGCTCGTAGACGAGCTCGGGGACGGCATCGGAGACGGGCAGCCCGAGCTGCCGCGCCTCCTCCAGGCGGATGGGGTAGTCGTGCGTCCAGCGGCCTTCGCTCAGCAGCGCCGCCAGTCGCTCCGCGTCGGCGCCCTCGACGCGGCCCTCCAGCAGCTCGCGCACCGTCGCGCGCACCTGGTCGATCGCCTTGCGCGCGACGTCGCCGAGGATCAGCGTCTCGTCGTCGCGGTTGGGGTTGTCCTGCTCCAGCGCCTTGAGGATCGACGCCGCCGGCCACGACCCGCGCGGCAGGCTGCCGAGCTGCGGGTCGACGGGTCCGAGCACGGCGTCCGGGTCCATGAGGATCTCGTCGGCCGCGAGCGCCACGAGCGTGCCGCCGGACATGGCGTAGTGCGGCACGATGACCGTCACCCGGCCGCCGTGCCGCTTGAGCGCGTAGGCGATCTGGTCGCTGGCGAGCACCAGCCCGCCGGGCGTGTGCAGGAGCAGGTCGATCGCCATGTCGTCCGGGGTGAGCCGGATGGCGCGCAGCAGCTGCTCCGAGTCGTCGATGTCGATGTAGCGGCCGAACGGCAGGCCGAAGAGCCCGAGGCCCTCCTGCCGGTGGATGAGCGTGATGACGCGCGAGTCGCGCTGCTGCTCGAGCCGGCGGATCAGCTCCCGCCGGTGCCGGTCGCGGCGCCAGCGGAACAGCTGCGGCAGTCCCCAGAGCAGCGCGACGGCGATGACGACGGCGAGGAGGATCCAGGAGCCCACGTCCGTCTCCTCAGTGCTTGGGCGACGACGCCGGGTCGATGTGGAAGGCGGCGAACTGGTTGCGCAGCGCCGCCTGCGCCCGCATCTCGCCGGTCCTGGCGAGGTTCCTCCGCCGGCGCCACAGTCGGGTCGCCTCGTCCTCCTCGAGGGAATGCGGCGGCGGCGGCGTGCGGATGCCGACGACGCGCCCGTGACGGTCGGTCACGAGCGGATCGTGATCGGGCGGTGTGATCCGGCGCCGGCGGAACATGTCCCTACTCTTCCCGGGCGGGCCGGGAGGGATGCGCGGGCCGCCGGACGGCTACAGCAGCCGGCTGAAGTCGCCGGTGCCCCACGGCGAGGCGCCGACGGCCGCGGCGACGGCGGTGGAGTCGTTGCCGCGGCGGAGCGCCGCGATGATGTCGCCGTAGTAGCCGTTACGGAGCGTCTTGATCGTCGCCTCGAGCCCCTGCCTCCAGCTGGTGTAGGCCTTGACCCCCACCGAGTTGAAGACCGTGGCGCCCGGCATGCTCTGCGTGGTGTTGAGGGGGTTGTAGTAGGCGGTGTTGTACCAGTGACCGCCCTCGGCCATCTCCCACGCCGTGATCGCCGCCACGTTGTCGGCGGTCACCGGCAGGCGCATGGCCACGAGCAGCGCCCTGGCCCACGTGAGCTGGGTGAACCGTCCGTCCTTGGCCATCGTCAGCGCCGGGCCCAGCCCGCCGCTGGCGAGGATCTTCTTGATGCGTCTGGTGACGTCCTGCAGGATCGCCGAGCGCTCCGCGAGCCGCTGGTCGAGCTCGATCCTCTGGTTCTGGACCTCCTGCTCCGCGGCCACAGCGTCCTCGTGGTCGCTCTCCACTCGGCGCTCGAGGCGGCGCGCCTCGCGGGCGAGCCGCTGGGCGTCGTCCTCGGTGCGCTTGTCCTGGTCGGCGATGGCGCGCTGCAGCGAGCGGAGCGTGTCGATGTCCGCGAAGCTCTGGATCGTGGAGAGGAGGTCGAGCCAGTCCAGGTCGCCCTGCTTGTACATCGCCGCCGCCCGCCTGGCCAGGATCTCGCGCTGGAGCTCGAGCTCGTTCTCGGCCCGTCTCAGGTCGATCCTCGAGCGCACGAGGCGCTGGTTGACCTCGTCGAGACGCTGTTGCGCCTCGGCGAGCCGCCGGCCCACGACCTGCAGGTCCGTCTGGAGGCTCGCCATCTCGGCCTTGGCGCGCTTGGCCTCTCTCTGCAGCTCGAACAGTGACGGGGCCGCGGCCGCGCGCGGCGCCGCCACGGCCGCCATCGCCGCCAGCGTCAGCAGCAGGACGGCGAACAGCGCCGCGCCCGTCGCCGAACGGCGGCGCGGCGGCGTCGCGTGGATCGCGCGAGAGATGGATTCGTGTCCGACCATGTGGCTGCCCTGGATGCTCTGCTTGCGGGTATCGGCCCGGCGGGGGCGTAGCTTGACCGCCGAACCGGCCGGCGCCATGGCGCCGGCCGGTGGCGCGAGCTTCTCGCCGGCGCCGCGGATACCTGCCGCGTGAGCGTAGCGGCGCGGCGCGGTCGCCGCCACCGACTGTCTTGAAGCGACGGTCTGCACCGCGGGAGCGGCGCTCGCGCGCACGTCGTCGTCTCTCCGGCCCCTGCGACCGGTCAGACCGTGGCCGCCGCCTCCTGGAGCGCCGCCCACGCGCCGGCGACGTGCTCGCGCTCCGTCGCCTGCGCGCCGACGGAGATGCGGATGATGAGCCGGCCCTTGAGCAGCGAGGTACCGAAGTAGTAGTCGCCGGCGGCGGTGACGTGGCGCACGATCGCGGCGTTGTGCGCCGCGAGCGCTTCCTCGTCGCCGGCGAGCGCCGGCGGCAGGTGCCGCAGGCTCACGGTCTGGAGCGGCGCCGGCGCCATGAGCCCCCACTCCGGCGCCGCGACCACCTGCTCGGCGAGCCAGGCGGCGTTGCCGACGTCGCGGCGGATGCGCGTCTGCAGTCCCTCGACGCCCTCGGAGCGCAGCAGGAACCAGAGCTTGAGCGCGCGGAAGCGGCGGCCCAGCGGGATGCCCCAGTCGCGCAGGTTGCGCACGCGGCCGTCCTGCGCGGTACGCAGGTAGCTCGGGTCCGTGCTCATCACGCGCACCAGGTGCTCGGGGTCGCGCACGTAGTAGGCGGAGAGGTCGAAGCCGGTGCCCATCCACTTGTGCGGATTGAAGACGACGGAGTCGGCGCGCTCCACGCCCTCCCACATCCAGCGGTACTCGGGGCAGATCATCGCCGTCCCGGCGAGCGCCGCGTCGACGTGCAGCCACATGCCGTGGCGTTCGCAGAGGGTCGCGATGCCGGCCACCGGGTCGAGCGCCGTGGTCGCGGTCGTGCCGACCGCGGCGACCACGGCGCAGGGCCGCCGCCCGGCCGCCAGATCGTCTTCCACGGCGCGCTCCAGCAGGTCCAGGCGCAGCGCGTGCTCGTCGTCGGTCCCGATGAGCCGCAGGTGCTCGGCGCCGAAGCCGGCGAGGAGCGCCGCCTTGGGCACCGAGCTGTGCGCCTGGTCGCTCGCGTAGACGACGAGCGGCGTGTCCTCGTCCTGCAGGCCGCCGCGGTTCTGCGAGAATCCTGAGGTGCGCTCGCGGGCGCAGAGCAGCGCCGTGAAGGTCGAGGTGCTCGCCGTGTCCTCGATCACGCCGATGAAGGTGTCCGGGAGGCCGACCATATCGCGCAGCCACTCCATGACGACGTCCTCGACCTCGGTGGCCGCCGGACTGGTCTGCCAGCTCATGCCCTGTGCGCCGAGGCCCGACGAGACGAGGTCGGCGAGCACGGACGAGAGGTCGCTGTTGCTGGGGAAGTAGTGCAGGAAGCCGGGGTGGTTCCAGTGCGTGATGCCCGGCAGGACGATGCGGTCGAGGTCGGCGACGATGCCGCCGAGGTCGCCGCCCCGGAGCGGCGGCACGGCGGGCAGCAACGCCGCCACCTCACCCGGCTCCACCGGGCTCATGACGGGGTGATCGGCGATGTGCTCACGGTAAGCGGCGATCCACTCGATCAACTCGTGGCCGAGCTGCCGGAACTCGTTGGTGTCCATGGGCGCTCCCGGGTCGTTTCGGCGGCGAGGATGGCCGGCGCCCCGATTCTATCCAACGCCCGGCGTGGGGGCGGCGCCGGTTGCCGGGATGCCGCGCTCGAGGGAGGATGCTGGCGAGTGCCGGGCGGGTTGCCGCTCGCAGAACCCTGGAGGCCAGCATGCATATCGCGCCGTTCGCCGTCGAGCAGTGGATGAACGCCCACGAGACGACGGCCATCTGGAACCTCGGCGAGACCTGCGTGCACTCACTGACGGTCGACGAGCTGCTTGCGCTGACGGGCGACGCGGACGACATCTTGCGCCGGCTCCGCGACACCCGTCTCACCTACGGCCACATCATCGGCTCGCATGAGCTCCGCACCCAGATCGCCGGCCTGTACGGCGAGCGCATCGGCGCCGACGACGTCCTCGTGACCACCGGCGCGATCGGCGCCAATTTCCTCGCTCTGTTCGCGCTCACCGAGCCAGGGAACGGCGTGGTGTGCGTCAAGCCCACCTATCAGCAGCTCTACTCGGTGCCGCAGGCGCTGGGTGCAGACCTGCGGCTTCTCCCTCTGCGCGAGGAGGACGGCTACCTGCCGGACGTGGACGAGCTCCGCTCGCTGGTCGACGACGCGACGCGGCTCATCGTCGTCAACAACCCCAACAATCCCACCGGCGCCCTGATGGACGAGGCGCTGCTGCGAGAGATCGTCGCCGTGGCCCGGGAGCGTGACGCGTGGCTGCTCTGCGACGAGGTCTACCGCATGCTCGAGCACGATCCGGGGACGCGGCCGCCGTCGATCGTCGACCTCTACGAAAAGGGGGTCGACACGGGCAGCATGAGCAAGAGCTACTCGCTGGCCGGGCTGCGCACGGGCTGGGTGGCGGGCCCGCCGGAGGCGCTGGCCCGCTGTCTCGAGGTGCGCGACTACACGACCATCTCGTGCGGCTTGCTCGACGACATCCTCGCCACAGTCGCGCTCGAGCACCGCGAGGCGATACTCGAG
>JBLMXT010000379.1:0-3480 GCA_050257915.1 Deltaproteobacteria bacterium | reverse complement strand
CAGCTTCGCTGAGGCCTGGACCGAGGCGCAGAGAGCGAGACAGATCTTCGACCGTCTCGGAGCTGTCCTTCCGCTCTCGAAGGTCGACGGACTTCTGCTCGAGCTAGGGCAGCGACTCACTCGAGCACAGCGAGACTGAGATAGCGATCGCCTTCGGGCAGGATCAGCCGCAGGTCGACCAAGCGCTGGAGCCTTGCCGACAGGTCCCCGATCTCATCCGGGAAGTCGCGCCAGACGAGCCCTTCGAGTTCCTCGCGAACAGCGATGGCGTCACAGGCTCGGTAGAGGGCGGCGTCACATTCGTCCAGCCTGATGCTCGTCGGCGGCCCAGGACGCCGCTCATCGTGAAGCACGAGCGCCTTCTGAACAGACTCGCCCCACAGACTCCCAGCTCCACGCCGGTAGTCCCTCTGCCAGTCGCCGACCGCCGCTGACAGGTCCCCTAAGTAGGACGGCGTGACATCCTGATCGCAGCCGTCGGCGGTGAAGAACAGGGCGATGCGCCTCAATGCCATACCGGACACACGATAGATGTGCCGGTACGGGACCAGCGGGCGCAGCCGACGGAGGCCGAAACGCGCCGGGTCCGTGAAGTAGGCACTGAATCGAGCCACCAGGACGGCGCCAAGCTCCGAGGGTGGTGTCAGGAAGGCGATGGACGGGATGAGTTCGGAGACCTCGCGGTAGTGCTCGGATCGCTCTTCGGGGAACCCGTAGAGCATGGGCCACATCGGCTCGACACCCGCCGCCCTGCACCACTTGAGGAACAGCAGATTCTCCAACATGGTCGTGCCCTTGTTCGCCGCCGCGAGCACCGGCCCGCTGATGCTCTCGATCCCGCACTGCACCTCCACGCCGGCCTGCCGGGCAAGCGTCAGGTCCGCACGTGACAGCGTCGCACGCACCTGGACGAGGAGCTTGACCGGTAGAGGGTCGGTTGCCAGCTCGGGCACCACGTCAGAGAAGAACCGAGGCGGCACCACCATGTCGACGAGCTCGAGACATGACCCCCTCCAAGAGCGCAACAGCGACCGCGCCTCGGAGAAGAACCTCCCCGGCGACTTTGACCGGTAGGTGACCCTTGTGCCATTGAGGCCGCAGAACGCGCAAGGCCGGCGCGCAGCCCACCAGCACCCACGTGAGTACTCCATGGGGAGCGCCGGCAAGAACTGATTTGCGTATCCCGTGGCGGTGAGCGCGTCGAAGTAGTCGATGAAATCCGGATGAGGCAACGAATCCAGATGCCGGACGACTTCGGGGCCGCCTGTCGACCGGGTACGCCCTCCCCGCCGGTAGACGAGGCCTCCGATGTTGCCGATGCTGCGCCCTCCGTCGCGCAGAGCTTCGAGAAGCGCCGGGAATGAGATGTCGGCTTCCCCACTGCAGACGAAGTCCACGAACGGGAACTGCCGATGGAGTTCCCGCCCCATCTCGGCCTCCCAATTGCGGCCGCCGAAGACGACAACCACGCTCGGGTGCTTGTCTTTGATTCTTCTTGCGAGCGACAACGAAGCGAGGTTCTGACCGGCATAGGAGGTGAACCCGATAACGTCGTACTGGTCCCACCTCAACTCGCCGGCGAGCCAGGAAATGAACCCGTCGGCCTTCTCCCGCACGTCCATGACGCGGGCGACATCCCCGATCGACCTTCGGCAGAGGCGGACGAGAACGTCGTCAACGTAGCCCTCATCGCGTCCATCTTCGGCGCCGTACAGACTGCGGGCGAAGACCCACTCCGCGGCGAGAGCCCGCCACAACTCTTCGGCGATGAACCGGTACTCGGGGAGACCGATCTGCCGGGCGAACCAGATGCTCGGGTAGACGACGTCACATTCCACACCGTGATCTGCCAGCTCGGCCTTGAGCAGGCTGACGCCCACTGCCGGGCGCTGTACGTCTGCGAACGGCATGCAGACGAGCGCGACCCTCATGCCGGTGACGAGTCTCTTCGAGTGGAGGGCGCAGTCAAAGGACGCTCGCCTCAGTTGTTGGCGTGGTACCGCCCCGGCTCGACATCGGCCAGCCGCGAGTCGGGCCTCTCAACCGTCGACAGGCACACATCCGCTGGTTCGACGCAGAGCGTAGTCGTCGAAAGAAGCCCCTGCTGCGCGATATGGTACGCGAACCTCGCCATGGCGATGTTGTCCAGCCCCTCGACGCGCACGATGTAGTCCCAATCACCGAACACGACATCGCGGCTCGTCACGGTGCCGCCCAATGCCTCGAGCGCTCCGACAGCCGCTGCGAGTGCTGATCCGGGCACTGGCGACAGCCCACCCTGGTACGTGACCTTCAGCAAGACGACGTGCGTGGTTCCAATGGGCACTTCAGGCATCGTCCCCTCCCATCTTGGCTTGTGCACGCAAAAGTACTAATGCCGCCACAGCAGACTACACGCCGACGTCACGACGTCAACGTTCCTGTCATGAGGGACTCCCGTTCGGCCTACCGCGTCAGCTCGTCGGCGAGCTGCTCGACGAAGAGGCCGACGTCGGTGACGATGCCGATCGCCTGGAAGGAGCCGCGGTCGGCCAGCTTGGTCACCACCGCGGGGTTGATGTCGGCGCACACGGTGCGCACGCTGGCCGGCAGCATGTTGCCCACGGCGATGCTGTGCAGCATGGTGCTCAGCATCAGGCAGGCGCCGGCCTGCTGCGCGTAGCGCCGCATCTCCTTCTGCGCCTGCATCACGTCGGTGATCACCTCGGGCATCGGCCCGTCGTCGCGGATGCTGCCGGCGAGGACGTACGGCGTGCCCGTCTTCGTGACTGTGTACATGAGGCCGCCGGTGAGGATGCCCTGGTCGACGGCGGCCCGGATGCTGCCGGCGCGCCGGATGGTGTTGATGGCGCGCAGGTGGTGCTCGTGGCCCCCCGGCACCGCCGCCCCCGACCTGAGGTTGATGCCGAGCGACGTGCCGTAGAGGTTGCTCTCGATGTCGTGGGTGGCGACGGCGTTGCCGCCGAACACGCAGCCCACGTAGCCGGCCTCGATGAGGCGGGCCAGCTGCGGCGCCGCCCCCGTGTGCACCACGGCGGGACCGACGACGGCGATCGTCAGGCGGCCGGCCTCCCTGACCTGGCGCAGGATGTGCGCCACTTCGTGCACGATCTGCGCCTTGGGCTTCTCACTGCTCACGGCCGACGCCATGAACTCGAACGGCTGGCTCTCGCGCGGCCGCTCGAGCGGCAGCACGCGGATGCCGCGGTGGCCGGTGACGAAGCGGTCGCCGGCCCTCACGTCGCTCATCGCCACCGTCTCGGCCGTGCCCGCCTCCACGTCCACGCGGATGCCGCAGTCCATCTCCGGGTGCTCGACACGGATCCACTCGCCGCCGATGCGCACGAACGTGGTGAGGTTGGTGGTCGAGTAGAAGGCGTCGGGGAACACGCCGTCCATGTCGGCCGCTTCGAGCACGACGTCCTGCGGCTTGACGGCCACAACGCCGAACTCGGTGATCGCCGTGAGCAGCTCGTCCAG
>JBLMXT010000378.1:0-13452 GCA_050257915.1 Deltaproteobacteria bacterium | reverse complement strand
TGCTGCTTCACTGTGGACGATGAGCTGCGGCACCGGTTCGAGGCCGCGTACCCCGGCTCCGCCGGCGCCTCCACCGTCGATCTCTGGCAAGCCGCGCGCCTGGATCTCGAGCGGGCCGGGTTGCCGTCCGTCGCCGTCTCGGTCGCCGGTCTGTGCACATCTTCGGACGCCCGCTTCTTCTCCCACCGCCGCGACCACGGGGCCACCGGCAGGCATCTGGCGGTAGCATGGCGGCAGGAAGCGTAGGCCTGTTCCAGAAGTAGGCCGCCGAGGAGGCAGCAGTGGTACGACAGTTCGTCCCCGATGTGGAGACGGTGCGCGAGCGGTACGCGGAGGTCGAGGGCCGGGTCGCGGGGGCGGCCAGGGCCGCCGGGCGCGACCCGGCCGCGGTGCGCGTGCTCGTCGCCACCAAGTACGTGGCCGCGGAGCACCTGGGCACGCTGCGCGACGCCGGTATCCGGCTCATCGGCGAGAACCGCGCCCAGGACCTCGTCGCCAAGCACGAGCTGTACGGCGATGCGTTCGACTACCACTTCATCGGGCACCTGCAGAGCCGCAAGACCAGGCTGGTGCTGCCCATCGTGAGCCTCATCCACTCCGTCGGGAGCGTGAGCGTGGTGCAGGAGATCGAGAGCCGCGCCGCGAACGCCACGGACGTGCTGCTGGAGGTCAACATCGGCGGGGAGGAGAGCAAGAGCGGCGTGCCGCTCGGGGAGGTCGACGCCTTCCTCGAGACCGCCGCCGCGTCTCCGAAGGTCCGCTTCACCGGCCTCATGTGCATGCCGCCGCTCTTCGACGACGCCGAGGAGGCGCGCCCCTTCTTCGTGAGGGCGCGCGCGCTGGCCCAACGGCTTTCGACAACCTGGAGCGGAACGTATACTTTCGAGCAGCTATCGATGGGCACCAGCGCCGACTACGAAGTGGCCGTCCAGGAAGGGGCGACCATCGTCCGCGTCGGGAGCGTGCTCTTCTGACCCTGTAGGGAGGGACCTGATGGGCCTAGGCGACTGGTGGCACAAGACTGCGGTCTACTTCGGCATCGCCGACGACGAGGACGACTACGACGAGGACGAGACCCTCGCCCCGCACGAGGAGCTCGAGCGCTCGTACCAGGAGCGCCCCAACGTCCGCAAGCTCAACAGCAGCAAGGGACGCAACGACTACGACGACATCTTCGCCGACGAGCCGCGCCGCCGCGCGCCCTCCTCGTCGCAGCCGGCGGTACGCGCGCTCGAGCCGGCGCGGCCGGCGCGCGTCGAGGTCCACCTCGTCATCCCCAAGAACTTCAACGACGCCCAGCAGATCGCCGACAAGTTCAAGGTCGACGTCCCGGTGATCATCAACCTGCAGGGGTCCGACACGGAGCTGGCCAAGCGGCTCATCGACTTCTGCAGCGGCCTCACCTACGCCCTCGACGGCGGCATGCAGCGTGTCGGCGAGAAGATCTTCCTGCTCACCCCGCGCAACGTCGAGGTCTCCGCCGAGGAGCGGGCGAGGCTCATTGAGAAGGGCTTCTTCAATCAGTTCTGAGCCGCGGCGCGGCCGTCCCGGCCGCATGGCCCGGCCGCCCCGCGCCCGGGTGACGTCATGAGGGTCGGGTGCGTCGGCGCCGGGCACATCGCCCGGGCCCTCGGCCAGGGATGGAGCCGTCCGGAGATCGCCGACCCGCCGCGCCTCACGTACTTCGACGTCTCCGCCGAGGCCGCCGCGCGCGCGTCGGCGGACACCGGGGCGTCACTCGCCGCGACGCTGCCGGACCTCATCGCGGCCTCCGACGTCGTGGTCGTCGCGGTGCGTCCGCAGCACGTCGCCGGCGTGCTCGCCGAGGCGGGTCCGCTGCTCGGCGAGCGCCCGCTCGTGTCGGTCGCCGCCGGCGTCGCCCTCGCGGACCTGCGCGCGGCGCTACCTCCGGACGCCCGCGTCGCGCGCGTGATGCCCAACGTCGCCGCGGCGCTCGGCCTGGGCGTCTTCTTGTTCGTGCCCGGCACCCTGACGGACCGCGGTGCGGCCGAGGTGGGCGAGCTGTTCGCCCTCGCCGGAGAGGTCGTCGAGGTGGACGAGACGCACTTCGACTCGGCGACGGCCGTCGCCGGGTGCATGCCCGGGATCCTCGCCCTGCTCGTGCGCGACTTCGGCCGCGCGGCGGAGCGGCGCGGCCTCGCCCCGGACGTGGCGCGACGGCTGGCGATCGCCGGCGTGCACGGCGCCGCGGCGGTCAGCGCCCGCGAGGGCGACCCCGACGCGGTGATCGCCTCGGCGGCGACGCCCGGGGGCATGACGGCGGCCGCGATCGCCGCCCTCGAGGAGCAGGACATCGCGGACGCGGTCGCGCTCGCCGTGCACGCGGCGGCCGAGCGCGCCAAGGAACTCACGTAGCCGCGTCGCACTAATGACCGTAGAGTCACGCAGAGCACGGAGCGCTATTGAGCGGCCGCCGGCCCGCAGGGCCTCGCGGCGGACGGACTGATGACCGTAGAGTCACGCAGAGCACGGAGCGCTATTGAGCGGCCGCCGGCCAGGTGAGCTCCATGGCGGACCAATCAGAGAGCAGAGACGACGCGCGGGCCAGGCCGCGCGACCGAGAGGGGAGACGATGAAGCTCACACCGCTCGACATCCGCCACAAGGAGTTCAAGCGCGGCATGCGCGGCTACGCCGACGTGGAGGTCGACGAGTTCCTCGATCAGATCGCCGACGAGTACGAGCGTCTGTTCAAGGAGAACATCGACCTGCAGGACCGCGTGGAGTCCCTGGAGGAGAAGGTCGCCGGGTACCGGCGGATCGAGGAGACCCTGCAGAAGACGCTGGTCAACGCGCAGGCCAGCGCCGAGGAGCAGAAGCAGAACGCCAACAAGCAGGCGCAGCTCGTGTTGCAGGACGCCGAGCTCAAGGCGCGCCAGCTCGTCAACGAGGCCTACTCGGAGCGCCAGGCGATCGAGCAGTCCATGGCCAAGCTGCGCAGCGCCGAGGAGGACTTCCGCTTCAAGTTCCGGCAGTTGCTCGACGGGTATCTGCGGCAGCTGCAGGACAGCCCGGAGGTCGTCGAGGCGCCGCCGGCGCCGGACTTCTCGCGCCACACGGCGGCGATCAAGGAGGCCATCGCCCGGGAAGCGGCGACGGCGCGGCCCGAGGCCGTCCAGAGCCGGAGCGTCGCCGAGCCGGAGCCGGCAGATGAGCCGGCCTCGACCCCCGACGAGCCCGAGAAGCCCGTCGCGGCGCCCGATCTGCCCACGGCGACGGAGGACGAGGACGAGCCGGAGCCGGAGCCCGAGCGGCGGTACGTCATCCAGGGAGAGCCGGCAGTCGTACCGCAGCGCGGACGGAGTGGCGTGCAGGCGGGCGTGCACTCGGAGCCCGCTCCTGAGGATGCTGCGAGCGGGCCGGCGCGAGCCCAGGTGGACGACCCCGAGGTGACCGCCGCCCACCCGGCGCCCGACGGCGAACCGGGTGGCGAGGATCAGCCGAAGCGGCGCAGCCGCATCCTCTTCGGGGAGAGCGACGACCTGCTCGCCGACGTGGACACCGGGGTGAACGAGGACGAGTTCAAGTGGTGACAACGGGCCGCTCGCGGAGGCGCGCGGCGGCCTGAGCCTCTCCGTCTGGGTGACGCCAGGCGCGCGACGCAGCGAGCTCGCCGGTGTTGCGGATGGGCGCCTTCGCGTGCGTCTCGCCGCGCCGGCGACGGAGGGACGCGCCAACGACGAGCTGCTCCGGTACCTGGCGCGGGAGCTGGGCGTGCGGCGCCGGGACGTCACCGTGGTCGCCGGCGAGCGCTCCCGCAGAAAGCTGCTGCACCTGACCGGAGTGACCCTTGACGAGGCGAGGCGTAGACTCGCCCTCTGAACGAGCAAAGGAGTACCCGATGGCCAAGCTTGCCTACTGCAAGCAGTGCAAGGCGACCTACCCTCTGAACATCGTCGTGAACGACGGCGGGCGCAGCGGCAAGGCGAAGGAGCCGGCGTGCCCGATGGGCCACCTCGACATCAAGCAGCTCGACGCCGTGCCGAAGCCGCGTGGCAAGAAGTAAGCGGGGGTACGTCCTCGCGCTGCTCCTGGCCGCGGCCGTCGTCGCCGCCGACCAGGCGACCAAGTGGGTGGTGCGGGCCCAGGCCGAGCAGCTGCCCCGGCAGCTGGTCGCCGGCCTGCGCATCGACCTGACCTACAACTCCGGGATCTCGTTCAGCCGGTTCGCCGGAGCCGGCGACGTCGTGGTGGTGCTCGTCGCCGCCGTCGCCGCCGGCGTGGCGGTGGCGCTGGTGCTCAGCCCGCCCAGGTACCGGCCCACGCTCGGTGTCATCCTGGGCGGGGCGGTCGGCAACCTGATCGACAGGCTCAGGTTCGACGGCGCCGTGGTCGACTTCATCGGCTTCTACGGCTGGCCGTCCTTCAACGTCGCCGACGCGGCGATCGTCGTGGGGACGGTCCTTCTGGCGCTGCAGGTGGTCGTTGGCCGGCAGGAGTGAGGAGCGCGCGTTCCGCGCGGCGGCCGGGGACGCGGGCGAGCGCCTCGACGTCGTGCTCGCCGCGCACGCCGGCCTGAGCCGCGCCGCGGCCCAGCGCCTCATCGCCGGCGGCCTCGTCCTGGTGGACGGCGTCCCGGCGCGCAAGAAGCACGTCATCCGCGCCGGGGAAGAGGTGGCGTGGCAGGCTCCGCCGCCGCCCGAGGTCACCCTGGCGGCCGAGCCCGTCCCGTTCACCGTCGTGTACGAGGACGACTGGCTGCTGGTGGTCGACAAGCCGGCGGGCGTGGTGGTGCACCCGGCGCCCGGTCACGAGCACGGGACGCTGGCGCAGGGTCTCGTGGCCGAGGGCGCGCGGGGCGGCCACGAGCTGCGCCCGGGCATCGTCCACCGCCTCGACAAGGACACCTCCGGCCTGCTGATCGTGGCGCGCCGCGACGAAGCCTACCGGCGCCTCGTCGCCGCGATGGAGCGGCGCGACATCCACCGCACCTACGTCGCGCTGCTCACCGGCGACCTGCCGCAGGCCAAGGGGACGATCGACGCACCGATCGGCCGGCACCTGCGCGACCGCAAGCGCATGTCGCTGCACACGGCCGCGGGGCGCCCGGCGGTGACGCACTTCGAGGTCCTCGACCGGGCGCCGGGGTACACACTGGCCCGCGTCCGCCTCGAGACCGGCAGGACGCACCAGATCAGGGTGCACTTCCAGGCGCTCGGCTATCCGGTGGCCGGCGACGCGCAGTACGGGCGGGCGCCGCGGCCGGACGGCCTCGGGCGGCAGTTTCTCCACGCCGCGAGGCTCGCGTTTCCGCACCCCGAGGACGGGCGGGAGATCCGCTGCGCGAGCCCGCTCCCGCCCGACCTCTCCGCCTTCCTCGCGGCGCTCGGCCTGCCGGCGCAGCCCGAGGCCTGACCACCGCCGCGGATCGCCTTGCCGCGGGCCCGCGGCGGCTGCTAGAGTACCTCTCGACCTTTAATCCACGTCCCGAGAGACGGAAAGGGGGTGCAGCGTTGCCGTACGCCGACAGGTGATCACGGCGGCGCTATTTTTTTATGCCCGGACCCAGACCCGCAACTGAGACCGTCGTCCTGACGGCCGAGCAGATGTCGCGCACGATCACGCGCATCGCCCACGAGATCCTCGAGAAGAACCCCGGCGAGGAAGGCCTCGCCGTGGTCGGCATCCACACGCGTGGCGCCTTCCTCGGCGCGAGGATCCACAAGCTGCTCTGCGAGGTGGGCGGCCGCGACTACGCCTCCGGCAACCTCGACATCTCGTTCTACCGCGACGACGTCGCCGCGCGCGGCGCGGTCGGCGTCATCCCGAGCACGCCGCAGCCCGTCGTCAAGGACACCGACCTCCCGTTCACCATCGACGGGGCGCGCGTCGTCCTCGTCGACGACGTCCTCTACACGGGGCGCACCATCCGCGCCGCCATCGACGCCCTGTTCGATTACGGGCGGCCGGCGGCCGTGCAGCTCGCGGTCCTCGTGGACCGCGGCCACCGCGAGCTGCCCATCCGGCCCGACTACGTCGGCAAGAACCTGCCCACGGCCGCGCGCGAGCGCATCAGCGTGCGGGTCGAAGAGATCGACGGCGTCGACGAGGTCGTCCTCGTGCGCAAGGAGGCGTGACCAATGCCCAAGCGAGACCTGATCAGCATCGAGGACCTCTCGAGGGCGGACGTCGAACTGCTCCTCGACACCGCGGAGAGCTTTCTCCCGGTGCTCGAGCGCGACATCAAGAAGGTCCCGACGCTGCGCGGGCGCACCATCATCAACCTCTTCTGGGAGGCGTCGACACGCACGTCCTCCAGCTTCGACCTCGCCGCCAAGCGGCTCTCGGCCGACACGCTCGCCCTCAAGTCCAGCGGCTCCGCCGTCGAGAAGGGCGAGACGCTCAAGGACACGGCGATCACGCTGAGCGCCTACTCGCCGGACATCATCGTCATGCGGCACCCGAGCGCCGGCGCCTGCCAGACGCTCTCGGCCAACACCGAGGCGAGCGTCATCAACGCCGGCGACGGCAAGCACCAGCACCCCACGCAGTGCCTGCTCGACCTCTTCAGCATGCGCCAGAACCTCGGCCGCGACCTGGACGGCCTCAAGGTCTCCATCATCGGCGACATCCTGCACAGCCGCGTCGCGCGCAGCGACATCATGGGCTTCCAGATGCTGGGGATGGACGTCACGCTGGTCGCGCCGCCGACGCTCATGCCGCGCGGCATCGAGGAGATGGGCGTCACGGTCGAGTACGACCTCGCCAACCTCAAGGACGCGGACGTCATCTACCTGCTGCGCATCCAGAAGGAGCGCATCAAGCCGGGCTCGGCGTACCTGCCCTCGCTGCGCGAGTACGCGCAGCTCTGGGGCATCTCGCAGGCCAGGCTGGGGCCGAAGCAGCGGGTCATGCATCCCGGCCCGATCAACCGCGGCGTGGAGATCGCCTCGGACATCGCCGACGACGACGAGAACCTGATCGCCCACCAGGTCTTCAGCGGCCTCGCGGTGCGCATGGCGATCCTGTACCGGACCATCGTCGGCTACAGCGACGGGACTGCGAGCGGGGAGGTGCTCTGATGGAACGGACGTGGTGCAAGCCTCTCCCGGCCGCCGAACTGTTGATCAAAGGCGGTCGCGTCGTCGACCCTGAGACCGGCATCGACGCCGTGCAGGACGTGCTCGTCAAGAAGGGCAAGGTCGCCGAGGTCGGCAAGGGCCTCAAGGCCGGCAAGAACACGCGCGTGGTCGACGCCGCCGGCATGCTGGTCCTGCCGGGGTTCGTCGACCTGCACGCGCACTTCCGCACGCCGGGGCGCGAGGACGAAGAGGACCTCGCCACCGCCTCGGCGGCCGCCGCGGCGGGCGGCTACGTCGCCGCCTTCGGCATGGCCAACACCGATCCGGTGATCGACAACGCCGGCCTGCTCAAGGGGCTGGCGCGTCAGGCCGGCGTGGACGCGGTCGTCCCGGTCGGCTTCTTCGCCGCGGTCACCAAGGGCCTCGAGGGCCAGGAGCTCACCGAGATGGGCGAACTCGGCGCCGCCGGCGCCGTCGGCTTCAGCGACGACGGGCGCCCGCTGCCCACCGCGGCGATCACCCGGCGCGCACTCCAGTACGTCAAGGTGAGCAAGCGCTTCGTCGCCATCCACGCGCAGGACGACTCGCTCTTCAAGGGCGGGCAGATGCACGAGGGTCCCGCCTCGGCCCGCCTCGGGCTCACCGGCATCCCCTCGTTGTGCGAGAGCCTCGACGTCTCACGCTCGCTCGACGTCGCCGCCTATGAGGACGCCGACCTGCACGTGTGCCACGTGAGCACCGCGGCCTCATTGGAGGCGATCGCCAGGGCCAAGGAGGCGGGCGTGCGGGTCACCGCCGAGGCCACCCCGCACCACCTCACCCTCAACGACGAGCGCGTCGCCTCGCTCGACCCCAACCTCAAGATGAACCCGCCGCTGCGCGCCGAGAGCGACCGCAAGGCGCTCGTCGAGGCGCTCAGGAGCGGTCTGGTCGACTGCGTCGCCACCGATCACGCGCCGCACGTCTCCGAGGAGAAGGACGTGCCCTACGAGGAGGCGCCGTTCGGCTGCGTCGGGCTGGAGACCGCCTTCAGCGTCCTGCACGCCGAGCTCGTCGCGACCGGCGAGCTCGACCTCGCCACGCTGGTCACGCGCATGAGCGCCGCGCCGGCGCGCATCGCCGGCCTCCCGGCGCCGTCGCTGGCCGCCGGCGCGACCGCGGACCTCTGCGTGGTCGATCCGGCGGCCGTCTGGACGGTCACGCCGGAGGCGCTGCAGTCGCGTTCCTGGAACTCTCCCTGGCTGGGACGGGAGCTCACCGGCAAGGTCCGCCTCACGGTGGCCGCCGGGCGCGTCGCCTGGGACGACCTTGCCTAGTCCGGCCGTCATCGTCCTGGAGGACGGCGTCACCTTCACCGGCGAGGCGCTCGCCGGCTCGGGCCCGGTTGGCGGCGAGATCGTCTTCAACACCAGCATGTGCGGCTACCAGGAGATCGCCACCGACCCCTCGTACTGCGGGCAGCTCGTCACCTACACGTTTCCGATGAACGGCAACTACGGGGCGGACGCCGACCGGGACGAATCCGGCAAGGCGCACGCCCGGGCGATCATCGCCCGGGAGCTCACCAACTACCGCTTCAACCGCGCGTCGCGCCAGACGTGGCTGGACTGGCTGGCCGAGCACGGCGTGCTCGCCGTGACCGGCGTGGACACGCGCGCCCTCACCCGTCACATCCGGGAGAAGGGCGCCATGCGCGCCGTGGTCAGCACCGACGTCGCCGACGTCAAGCACCTGCGCAGGTCGGCGCAGGGACTTCCGGCGATGGGCGGGCTCGACCTGGCAAAGGTCGTCACCTGCGAGACGGCGTACGCGGCGGCGGCGCCCGAAGGAACCCCGGCGCCCGACCTGCACGTGGTGGCCTACGACTACGGCATCAAGCGTTCGATGCTCGGCTACCTCGCCGGCTGTGGCTTCCGCGTCACGGTGGTGCCCGCGCAGACCAGCGCCCAGAAGGTGCTCAAGATGGAGCCCGACGGCGTGTTCCTCAGCAATGGACCCGGCGATCCGGCCGCGGTCACCTACGCGGTCAAGGCCATCGAGCGCTTGCTCGGCAAGGTGCCCGTGTTCGGCATCTGCCTCGGGCACCAGCTCCTGGCGCAGGCGCTCGGCATGCGGACCTTCAAGCTCAAGTTCGGCCACCGCGGCGCCAACCACCCGGTCAAGGACCTGCGCACCGGCGTCATCGAGATCACCACCCAGAACCACGGCTTCGCCGTCAGGGACGAGCAGGTCGCGGGCGCGGAGATCACGCACCTCAACCTCAACGACGGCACCGTCGAGGGCGTCGCTTCTCCCGAGCGCTTCGCCTTCTCCGTGCAGTACCACCCGGAATCCACCCCGGGGCCGCACGACTCGCTCTACCTGTTCGACCGGTTCCGCGACGAGATCGACCGGTTCAAGCGGGGAGGAGAGGCCTGATGCCGCGCCGCGACGACCTCCACAAGATCCTCATCATCGGCTCCGGGCCCATCGTCATCGGGCAGGCGTGCGAGTTCGACTACTCCGGCACGCAGGCCTGCAAGGTCCTCCTCGACGAGGGCTACGAGGTCGTGCTCGTCAACAGCAACCCGGCGACGATCATGACCGACCCGGCCTTCGCGACGCGGACGTACATCGAGCCGCTCGACCTCGCCACGCTCACGCGCATCATCGAGGTCGAGCGCCCCGACGCCCTGCTGCCCACGCTCGGCGGGCAGACGGCGCTCAACCTGGCCATGGAACTCAAGGCCGCCGGCGTGCTCGACCTCTGGGAGGTCGAGATGATCGGCGCCGACGAGCAGGCCATCCACCGCGCCGAGGACCGCCTCGAGTTCCGCACGGCGATGGAGGAGATCGGCCTGCGCGTGCCACGCAGCAGGCTGGCCGAGACCATGGACGAGGCCGAGGCCGCCTGCGCGGAGCTCGGCCTCCCGCTCGTCGTCCGCCCCGCGTACACGCTCGGCGGGTCCGGCGGCGGCATCGCCTACGACCATGACAGCTTCGTGCGCATCTGCGAACAGGGGCTCGCGCTCAGCCCGATCTCACAGGTCCTGCTCGAGGAGTCCGTCGTCGGCTGGCACGAGTTCGAGCTCGAGGTCATGCGCGACCGCGCCGACAACGTCGTGATCATCTGCTCCATCGAGAACATCGACCCCATGGGCGTGCACACCGGCGACAGCGTCACCGTCGCGCCGGCGCTCACGCTCACCGACGCCCAGTACCAGGAGTTGCGCGACGCCTCCAAGGCCATCATCCGCAAGATCGGCGTCGACACCGGTGGCAGCAACTGCCAGTTCGCGGTGAACCCGGAGACTGGCGAGGTCGTGGTCATCGAGATGAACCCGCGCGTCTCGCGCAGCTCGGCGCTCGCCTCCAAGGCCACCGGCTTCCCGATCGCCAAGATCGCCGCCCGTCTGGCCGTGGGGTACACGCTGGACGAGATCGACAACGACATCACGCGCAAGACGCCGGCCTGTTTCGAGCCCACGCTGGACTACGTGGTCGTCAAGATGCCGCGCTGGGCGTTCGAGAAGTTCCCGCTCTCCGACCGCGAGCTCACCACCCACATGAAGAGCGTGGGCGAGGCGATGGCCATCGGCCGCACCTTCAAGGAGGCGTTCCAGAAGGCGATGCGCTCGCGCGAGCTCGACGCGCCGCCGGAGCTGCCGGCCTCGCCGCAGGACCTGCGCAAGGCCCTCGCCGTCCCGACGGCGGAACGCTACGAGCTCGTGCTGCACGCGTTCCACCAGAAGCTCAGCGTGGACGAGGTGCACGAGCTCACCGGCATCTCGCCCTTCTTCCTCAGCGAGCTGGCCGACATCGTCGAGCTCGAGCGCGAGGTGCGCGAGGCGCCGCGCCTCACCCCCGAGCTGCTGCGGCGCATGAAGCGCTACGGCTTCAGCGACAGGCGCCTCGGCGAGCTCACCGGCCGCGGCGAGCGCGAGGTCCGCGCGCTGCGTCTCGAGCACGGCGTCCTGCCGGTCTACAAGGCGGTCGACACGTGCGCCGCCGAGTTCGAGGCCGAGACCCCGTACTTCTACTCGTCCTACGAGGAGGAGAACGAGGCGGAGCCGGGGGAGCGGGAGCGCGTCGTCATCCTCGGCTCGGGGCCCAACCGCATCGGTCAGGGCATCGAGTTCGACTACTGCTGCGTGCACGCGGCCCTCACCGCCCGGGAGCAGGGCTTCGAGGCGGTCATGGTCAACTGCAACCCGGA
This sequence comes from Deltaproteobacteria bacterium, assembly GCA_050257915.1. Classification (GTDB taxonomy): domain Bacteria; phylum Actinomycetota; class Thermoleophilia; order UBA2241; family UBA2241; genus CAIXSE01. The sequence continues at coordinate 2,215 of JBLMXT010000378.1, read as the reverse complement.
GACGGTCAGCACCGACTACGACATCTCCGACCGCCTGTACTTCGAGCCGCTCACCTTCGAGGACGTCGCCGGCATCGTCGCCAACGAGCGGCCGCGGGGCGTCATCGTGCAGTTCGGCGGCCAGACGCCGCTCAAGATCGCCCGCGCGCTCGCCGAGGCCGGCATCCCGATCCTGGGCACGCCCCAGGAGTCCATCGACCTCGCCGAGGACCGCGGGCGCTTCGGCGGCCTGCTCGAGGAGCTCGGCGTCCGCTGCCCCGAGTACGGCCTCGCGAGCACGGCCGAGGAGGCCGCGGAGGTGGCGGCACGCGTCGGCTACCCGCTGCTGGTGCGCCCGTCGTACGTGCTCGGGGGCCGCGCCATGCAGATCGTCTACGGCCCCAAGGAGCTCGAGCACTACATGCGCACGGCCGCCAGCGTGAGCCCCGAGCATCCCGTCCTCATCGACAAGTTCCTCGAGGACGCCATCGAGGTCGACGTGGACGCGATCTGCGACGGCGACGACGTCTACATCGGCGCCGTCATGCAGCACGTGGAGGAGGCCGGCGTGCACTCGGGCGACTCCGCCTGCGTCATCCCCTCCATCTCCCTCGGCGAGGGCACGCTGGAGCAGGTGCGCAAGCAGACCAGGGCGCTGGCGCTCGGTCTCGGCGTGCGCGGGCTCATCAACGTGCAGTTCGCCTTCCAGAGCTACCAGCTGTACGTGCTCGAGGTGAACCCCCGTGGCTCGCGCACGGTGCCCTTCGTCAGCAAGGCCACCGGCGTGCCGATGGCGCAGATCGCCACGCGCGTCATCCTGGGCGAGTCGCTCAGGGACATGGGCCTCGTGCGCCGCGTGCCCGAGTACGTGAGCGTCAAGGAGGCCGTGCTCCCGTTCAACCGCTTCCCCGGCACGGACACGCAACTGGGGCCGGAGATGAAGTCGACCGGCGAGGTGATGGGCGTCGCCGAGGCGTTCCCCGAGGCGTTCGGCAAGGCCGTGGCCGCCGCCGGCATGCCGCTGCCGACCGAGGGCGACGTGTTCCTCTCGGTCTGCGACAGCGACAAGTCGGCGGCCACCATCCTCGCGCAGCGGCTGCACATGCTCGGCTTCACGATCTACGCCACCAGGGGGACCGCCACGGCGCTCACCAGCCTCGGCATCCCCGTCAACGTGGTGAACAAGGTGTTCCAGGGCGAGCCCAACGTGGTCAACCTCATCGAGAGCGGCGCCATCCGCCTCGTGATCAACACGCCCTTCGGCCGCGGCGCCCGCGCCGACGGCTACGAGATCCGCACGACCGCCCTGCGCAAGGGCATCGCTTCCATCACCACCCTCGCCGGCGCCTCCGCGGCGGTGTCGGCGATCGAGGCGCTGCAGCGGCCACGCGTGCAGGTACACTGTCTGCAGGACCTGCACGCGGCGACGGACTGACGATGGAAGGCGCACCGGCACAGACGCACGGCGACCACTCCCAGTGGGCGGAGACCACCCACTGCCGGGTCGCCGGCGTGCGCCACTTCGGGGCGTTCGCGGCCGTGGAGCTCATCGCGCCGCGCGTCGCGCGGCGCGCCCCCCCAGGGCAGTTCGTCATGGTCACCGTGCCCGGGGGCGGGTTCCTGCTGCGCCGGCCGCTCTCGCTGTTCGCCGTGCACGGCGACCGCATCAGCCTCCTCGTCGAGGCCAGAGGCGACGGCAGCGAGCGTCTCACCCAGCTCGACGTCGGCGACGGCGTGGACGTCGCCGGGCCGCTCGGCAGCGCGTTCCCCACGGAGGGCGTCACCAACGCGCTGCTCGTCGGCGGCGGCATCGGCTGCGCGCCGCTCCAGTACCTCGCCGACGAGCTGGCGGCGGCGGGCGCGCACGTCACCGCCGCCTTCGGCTTCCGCGACTTCCGCGCCGCCCGCGTCGCCGGCGCCTTCAGCATCGAGCGGCTCTGGGTGGCGACCGAGGACGGCAGCGTGGGCAAGGCGGGCACGGCGCTGCACCTGCTCGCCGCCCTCGACGTCGCGCCGGGCACCACGGTGTACGCCTGCGGCCCCACGCCGATGATCGCCGCGGTGCAGCAGTGGACGTTCGCGGAGGGGCTGCGCGGCTACGTCTCGCTGGAGGCGCACATGGCCTGCGGCACCGGCTCGTGCCACGGGTGCGTGGTCGACACCTCCCGCGGCAAGGTGCGCGTGTGCAGCGAGGGCCCCGTGTTCCGCCTCGACGAGGTCACGTCGTGAGGGGCTG
>JBLMXT010000377.1:0-2938 GCA_050257915.1 Deltaproteobacteria bacterium | reverse complement strand
CGGGAGATCCTCTCGGCGCGGGTCAGCCGCAGGCCGCCGAGCCTCGCCGTCACCCTGGTCGCACTCGCCGTCGTTTTCGCCCTCGCGTGGACATTCTTCGTGCGCTCGGGCCCATCCGCGTCGGCGCCGCTGGTGCAGGGCATCCAGGGGACGTACACGTGGCGCCCCGTCGACGGCCTGGGCGAGGACGGCACGTTCGGCGCCGTCGCAAGCGGCGACGCGGGCGGGAAGGCGAGCGTGCCCGAGGACGAGAGCGTCTTCAGCTACCACCCGCCGGAGTCCGCCTACGACGCCGCGACGCGCACCGAGACCACCGTCGGCGGCAACGGCGGACGCGTCGCCCTCGCCACCCGCACCGTCGGCCAGTGGCCGCCCGTCTGGCGCGTCGCCACGCGCAGCCCGCTGGACTACCAGGGTCTGGCCGCCATCGTGCGCACCGCGGTCGAGGACGGCGACGAAGCCGTCGGCATCAAGCCGGTCAAGGACGGTGAGCGCGCGGTCTGGCGCGCAGCGATGACGCTGGACGGCAAGGAGGTCAACGTCGTCGTGGACCAGCAGACCGGCATCGTCACCTGGTGCAGCGACGACGAGGCCACCTTCACCGCGACGGTCGACTGGGACGCGCCGCCGCCGGCCGACACGACCTACAGCGTGGACGTGCCGGCGGGCACAGAGACAGAGACCATCGGGGACACGGACGCCTACGAGCCGTCACCGGCGGCGGCGGGTCGCACCGCCGGCTACGCTCCGCTCGTCTCAGACCTGGCGCCTGACGGCTACGGGCTCCAGAGTGTCGCCACGGTCGCGGACGGCGCGCAGGTCTACGCCTGGACCGGGCACCCGACAGAAGCGGGCCCCATCTCCCCGCCGCGGGAGCTGGTCATCGGCCAGCTCTACACGCGAGGCCTCAGCTGGTTCACGCTGGAGCAGCTTGGCCCCAAGGCGACCCACTTCTACGGCGCCGGTCTCAAGGACTGGCCGGCCTCATCATCCGACGAGAGGCTCTCGCTGCAGCAGACGACGCTGCAGTACGGAGCGCTCAAGGGAGCGACGGCCTACACCTGGTACCAGGCGTCGGGACCGTCGCTGTTCGTGAGCGATGCGCGCCGGGCGGTGTTCATCACCGGCGCGCTCACCCGCCAGGAGTCGATCGCGTTCGCCGAGGGGCTGGAGCCCGTCCCGGCGGGCGCCGCCGAGTGAGGGCGGGTGCCGGCGGCCGCGGCGCGGCCGGCCGGCCGCTCCATCAGCCCAGCAAGCCCTGGATGATGAGATCGGTGGCCGCGTCCTCGTCGAGACCGCGGCTCATCAGGGTCTGCAGCTGCTTGCTGTCTACGCTGCCGATGGCGGCCTCGTGCGTGACGTGCGCCAGCGGGTGGTTCACCTCCACCACCGGCACGGCCTTGGCGACGGCGTTGCCCTGCACAACCTCCTTGCAGTCGACGTGCCCGCGCGCGTGCGCGGCGCTGGCCGTGAGGGTGTTGTAGATCTCGGCGAACGCGTGGTCGCGCAGGGCCAGGTGCGACTGCAGCACGGCGGTCGCTCCCTCGCCGTTGAGGTGGCCCGTCTCGTTGATGCGGATCCTGTCGTGCCCGCGCCCGATGATGCGGGCGATCATGTCGAGGGTGCTGAACGCGTCGCAGTCGACCTCGTAGTCGAAGTCGATCACACCGGCCATGCCCTTGATGAGCTCGAACTCGGTCTTGAAGCGGCCGCCCTCCTTCACGCGCACCCTGGTCCTGGGCACCACGGTCACACCGCCCTGGGCGCCGTGCAGGTGCCGCTCGAAGTACTCGTAGGTGGCGCCGGGGCCGATGACGACATCCGCGTCCATCTTGTGGGTGATGTCGACGGCGTTGGGGAAGGTGCAGTGAGCCTGCACGCTGGCGAAGCTGTCCTCCTCCGCCTGCACGTGCATGACGATCTTCTGCAGGCCCTCCGTGGGGAGCATGCCGAAGCACAGGTGCACCGGTTTGGCGATGCGCGCGGCCCGGTCCAGGTGGATCCAGGCCTCGATGCCGTCGTCGAGCTGGTCTACGTCGACCTGCAGGCCGGGGACGAGGTGCGCGCCGACGACCTCGTTGCCGTGCACCTCGAGGTGGGCGATGTCGTCTCCCTTGATGTGCCCGCCGAAGTCGCCGAGGCTGGCGAGCAGCTCCCGTGCGGTCTCGACCTGTTCCTTCGTGGGAGAGCTCATTCGGCGACCGTCGCCATCTCATCGGAGGTCGGGAGGTTCGCGTGGTCGCAGCAGACGCACTTGTCGCCGAAGTAGTCGTCGATACGGCCCACGTTGCCCTTGTCGATGATGCGCCCGTCGCAGAGCAGGAACGCGTGCTCGGCGTGCTTCAGCACTTCCTGGCTGTGGGTGATCATGATGACGGTGGCGCCGCGCTCCTTGAAGTCGGCCAGGGCATCGAAGATGCGTGTGAGCGCCTCCACGTCGATGCCCGAGTCCGGCTCGTCCATGAGCACGACGCGCGGCTCCATGGCGAGGATGCTGGCGAGTTCCACGCGCTTGCGCTCGCCGCCGGAGAGCGTCTTGTCGACGGCACGCGCCGCGTACTTGTCGGGCTCGAGCCCGACGCGGTGCAGCACGCGCTCCACCGTGGCGCGGCCCTTCTCCTTCGCCCCGGCGAGGATGAACTTGTCGACGCGCAGGCCCTCGAAGCGCGCCGGCTCCTGCCAGGCGAGCGTGATGCCGCGACGCGCACGCTCGTCCACCGGCAGGTCCTGGATGGGCTCGCCGTCGAGCAGGATCTCGCCGCTCAGGTGCCGGTAGTCGGGCAGACCCATGATCGCGCCGGCCAGCGTGCTCTTGCCGGCGCCGTTCGGCCCGACCAGGGCGTGCACGTGCCCCTCCCAGAAGTCGACGGTGAGGCCGTTGAGGACGCGCCGGCCGCCGAGCTCGAGCGTGACGTCGCGCAGTTCGAGGATGCCCACC
>JBLMXT010000376.1:0-6221 GCA_050257915.1 Deltaproteobacteria bacterium | reverse complement strand
TTAACGGAACGCGGGTGGGCGCGCCTGCCCGGAGCGAGCAGTCCGCGCGCCGGGCACTACAGCATCGACGGGGCGTCTGGATCCGCCGCCGTCGTGGTGCAGTTGTCGGGGTGCGTGCGATGCACGTGAAGGGGTGCAGTGAGAGGCTTCGTGCCCGCCGACGGTCATCCGGCTTCTCGCTGCTCGAGGTCGTCATCGCCTCGGGTCTGCTCCTGATGACGATCACCGCGGTGACGCTCTGCGTGACGTCCGTGTCGGCGAGCGGAGCCCGGCTTCAGGGGGTGATGGACGCGGACCGCGCCGTTCGTCGGGTGGCCGAGCGCCTCGCCGCCCTGCCGTTCTACGGGTCGGGCGCGGACGCCGGCGTCGCTCCGGGCTCCGCGGACGAGGATCTTCTGGGCGCCGTGTTCCCCCACGCCGATGCGGCGCGGAACACGCCGACCGCGCGCTACGTGGCCGTCGGGGAAGACGAGGCGCCTGCGGGGGCATTCGTCAGCGTCTTCACCGAAGGCGGGGTGGACGTTCGATGTGTCGCCCGCTTCCTCGTCGACGAGGACGGAGCGCCGCTGGAGCCGGCGGCCGTCGCGGGCTGGGTGCGAACAGACGGCGAGCAGCCGCCGGGGTGCGCCCTGTCGGTGTATCTGAGCGCGACGAGCCACGGGTCACTGCGAAGCGCCGGCTTCACTCGGGCGGCCTCGGCGTCCCCGGTGCGGCCCTTGCCGACAGCGGGGCCCACATGAGGGAGTGGGTCGGATCCGGCTTGCGCGCCGAGCAGCGGCGAGATCAGGCGTTCACTCTGATCGAGGTGCTGGTGGGGGCCGCCGTCGCGGCGGTCGTCCTCGCCGGTGCCTACGGCTGGCTGTGGAACGTCGCCGCGCTGGCCGGCGAGACCGACGACCGCGTGCAGGCAGGGACGCTTGCCGCCGCGGCGGCGCGCGCGGTAGGCGACGATGTCCGCGCCGCCGTCGAGGTGCGGCAACCCCCCGCCGGCAGGGACCCGGCGAGCTCGATCTCGCTGGCGCACGACCACGTCGACGTGGCTCCCGAGGAGGTGCTCGTCGTCTGGGACCCGGCCCGCGCCGTGGTGTGGCGCAACGCCTCCGGCACGTACATCGCGGACCACATCACCGGCTTCACCGTCGTCTACCGCCTGACGGACGGCCGCTGGCTGGGCGGCGCGGAGATGGCCGCTCCCGACTGGCCGAACGTGCGCCGCCTCCGGGTGGAGCTGGCGGCGACGGTGGGATCGGCGACGGTCTCAAGGGCTCTCGAGATGAACGTGGGGCCGGCGTGAGACGCCGCCGCGACTCTGGCGGCTACGTCATGCTGGCGGCGCTGCTGGTCATGGTGCTTGCGGCGACCTTTGCGCTCGTGGTCGTGGCGGCCACGAGCGGCATTCAGGCGGTGGAAGGCTCCGACGCCTCGGCCTGGCGAGCGCAGTCCCTCGAGCGCTCGGCCCTCGCCAGGACCAGCGGCCTGCTTCGCTGGCGGCCCCTTCTGAGCGGATCGGCGGCAGGCGGAGACGTCTCGGCCGGGCAGTCGTGGGAGACGGCGTGGACGGCCGCTCCGCCGCTCGCCGGCGATCGCTGGCCGCGCCTGCGCGTGCAGGTCTCCACAGCCGCGGGCAAGGCCCGGAGGCGAGACCTGCTCAGCGTGCTCCTGCGCGCGGAGCCCTGGGCGTCCGGAGTGACGTGCCCGGCTGACGTCGAGGTCGCGGCGCCGCTCGTCGTCGGCGGGAGCGGCGTCTACGTCGGGGGATGCCTGAGAGGCCGGGAGAACGTCAGCTTCGAGGAGGCTGCCGGCGCGGTCCCTGGCACCCTCGCCGGAGGGCCTGCGGACGTCGTCCATGGGGAGACGTTCCCCACCGCGGCCGTGCACGGCGGCGCCGGCATCTTCGAGCTGGGAGCCGAGATCCACGAGGTGCCTGACGCCGCATCATACGCCGAGGACACCGACCGGCACACAGGACTGCCAGTCCCGGAAGACTGGGTGGTCGGGCCGTCCGCCGAGTTCCTTCTCGCGGCGTCGGCTGCGGCCGTGTCCGCCGGTCCGGCCTGGACTGACGCCACCCTTCATCTGGACCAGATCGGGGCGGCCACGGGTCCCGAGGCGATCACGGGTCGCTGCATCCTGCTGCCGCCCGTGGACGAGATCACGCTCCTCGGCGCCCTCGAGCCTGCGGCCGGCCGGCTGCTCATCATCGTGCCCGGCGACGCCACGGTAGGCTCCCCCGGGGAGACCACGTTGCTCTCGGGAGGCCTCGTCGTGAGGGGGCATCTGCGCGTGCGCGGGGAGTTGCTGCTGGAGGGCAGCCTGCACGCGGGGAGCATCGCCATCGACGCTCCGACCAGGGTCGTGGTGCACGCGGATTGGCGAAATCGGCCTCTGGCGGGGGCGGCGATGATGACGATCGTGGAGCACGGCCAGTGAAGGCGGGCAGGATGGATCGCCGGAGCCGCGAACCCTCTGTACGCGGCGCAAAGTCTGTGAAAGAGTAGCCTTCCTTGGCGTGGAGGGCAGGGGGCTGGTGTCAACCCGTCGAAACGAGTGCCTAAAGGTATCCCGCGAGGGTGCCGACACTGGCGCTAGGGCAAGGCAAGCTGAGGGGCGAATATGGCCATGAACGCGGTGCGCGTAGGCATCGATATCGAGCAGGCCTCGATGGTCGGTGCCCAGATCAGGACCGGCCGCCAGGGGCACACGCTGATGGCGGTGTCCGCTCGGGCGCTGCCCGACGGCCTCATGTTCGAGGGCGAGGTCGTCGACATCGACGGGCTCGCGGCGGAGCTCAAGACCTTCTGGAAGGCTGCCGGCTTCTCCGGCAAGCGGTTCTTCGTGGGCATGGCCAACCAGAAGATCGTCGTGCGCACGATGGAGTTCCCCATCATCGATCCCAAGGAACTGCGCTCCGCCATCGAGTTCCAGGCGCAGGAGTCCATCCCGATCCCGCTCGACGAGGCGATCCTCGACTTCGAGGTCCTCTCCACGACGCCCGGCGAGGGAGAGGGCGGCGGCCGCCAGCAGGTGCTGATCGTCGCCGCCCAGCGCGACATGGTCAACCAGTTCATGCAGGTGGCGAAGAAGGCCGGCCTCGCGATCGACGGCATCGACCTGCAGGCCTTTGCGCTCATGCGCTCGGTGGCCCCGCCGGTCGCCTTCGTCGACCAGGGCGCGCCTCAGGCGGACGGCGCCAGCGCGCTCATCAACATCGGCGCCGGGATCAGCAACATCGTGGTGGCGTCGGGCGGCAATCCGCAGTTCACGCGCGTCGTCAACCTCGGCTATGAGACGCTGGTGCAGGCCGTGATGCAGAATCGCGGCATCTCGCACCAGGAGGCGGACCTGCTCCGCCTCACCGTCGGCCTCACGGGCAGCGCCGCGTCGGCGGCCGATCTGGAGCCGGCCACGGTGGGCGAGGTACACGGTGTGTTCGACTCCACCTGCGAGTCGTTCGCCGACGAGATCCGCCGCTCGATCGACTACTACCACTCGCTTCAGCAGGACGCGCCGATCGCGCGCATCCTGATCAGCGGCGAGGGGGCGCTCACCCGCAACATGTGCGACTACCTCGCGGGCGCCCTGCACCTTCCCGTGGCGCTCGGCAACCCGTTGCAGTTCATCGCCGAGAACAAGTCCAAGCTACCGCAGCAGGAGCTCGAGCTGATCGCCCCTCGTCTCGCGATCGCCCTCGGCCTGGCCTTCGAAGACGAGGAGTAGGCACCATGAAGCGCATCAACCTGCTGCCGCAGGAGGAACGCGTCAAGGCCTCGCGCGAGCGAGGTCTCATCTGGGCGATCCTCATCCTGGTCGCGGTCGTCGTCGTGCTCGGTCTGGTCTACGTCAAGCTCGACAGCGACGCCAACGCGAAGCAGGACGAGCTTGCCGCCATCCAGGCGGAGACCGCCACCGTCCAGGCGCAGATCGCCGAACTGGCCCCGTACGCGGCGCTGCAGGCGCAGCGCACGGCGATGACGGAGACGGCGAAGGGCATCTACGAGTCCAGCGTGCCCTTCTCGACCCTCCTGCAGGAGCTCAGCCTGGTGATCCCCGAGAACGTCCGCCTGCAGACGCTCACCGCGACCGTCCCGGCGACCATGCTGCCCGGGACTGCCCTGGCCGAGGCGGCCCCCGCCGCATCCACGGCCACGGACGTCACGTTCACGGGCCAGACGGAGAAGCACCGCGACGTGGCCGAGTTCATGACGCGGCTCGGCCTCATCCCGCAGCTCATGAACATCACGCTCACGACGTCGACCGACTCCAGCACCGCCGCGTCGACCACCACCACGACCACCTTCAAGCAGTTCACGGTGACGGCGCAGCTGCGCCCGTACACGACGCAGCCGCCCACCACCACGCTGCAGACGGAGGTGGCGCCATGAGGGCACGCGGCAAGGAGATCTACATCATCACCGCCGTCGTGGCGGTCGTGCTGATCGTCGCTTGGTACTTCCTTCTCTTCAGCCCCAAGCAGCGCGAGTTGGACGACCTGGACCAGCAGGTGCAGTCCGCGCAAGCGGCCTTGACAGAGGCGCAGAACACGGTGGTCCAGCTCGAGGCCTACAAGAAGACGGCGCCGCAGTCGCGCGCCGAGGTCGTGCGCCTCGGCAAGATGCTGCCGACGAGCGAGGGGATCCCCGGGCTCATCATCGAGCTCAGCAAGACCGCGGAGGCGTCCGGGGTCTCGGTGACCAGCATCGCCCGCGGCACGACCACGCCGGGCAGCCCGTACGGCATCCAGACGCTCTCGCTGCAGGTCAGCGGCCGGTACTTCGACGTCGAGGACTTCCTCTACCGTCTCGAGGAGTACGTCGCCTTCCGCAATGCGAGCTTCCGCGTGACGGGACGTCTTCTGCAGGTGACGCAACTGAACATGCAGGCAGCCACGACGAGTGAGAGCACGGGCGGATCGCCGCCGCTGGCGGTCACGATCGGCCTGAACGCCTATCTCTGGGGCGGGGTGGCGCAGACCGCGCCGGCTGTTGACGACGCGGCGGCTGGAGGTGCGCAATGAGCCAGAATCGACGCCTGCTCACCTATATCGCCATCGCGCTCATCGTCGGCGCGGCGCTGGCGCTCGCGGTCGCGCTCGCCAGCAGCGGCGCGGACACCACCGGGGGCGCCGCCTCCGGCGGAGTGACGGCGGGCTCCGCGCTCTACTCCGATGACGGCACGACGGCGCTCGCGGCGGCCGATCCGGCCAAGGAGCAGCCGCTGCTCGACAAGTTCACCAGCAAGGACCCGTTCATCCCGTTCCCGACGCCGGGGGCCTCATCGACCTCGACGGCCAGCCCCAGCCCGTCCAGCACTGCTGAACCCACGGACCTGTCGGCGAACATCAAGGTCGACGGGACGTCCTACAACGTGGTGCCTGGCGACGAGGTGCCGGGCGGCTCCGCGGCGGCGTTCAAGGTGACCAGCGTCACCTCGAGCGACGTCACCTTCGAGGTGATCGACGGGGAGCTGGAGAACGGCGAGACGAGCTTCTCCGTGAACGTGGGCGAGGCCGTGCGCGTGACCTTCGTCGACTCGGGCGTCAGCTACGACATCTCGGTCGTCTCCATCGGCTCCGCCAGCACAGGCGGCGGCAGCGGAGGGAGCAGCGACGACGCGAGCCACAGCATCACCGTGCTCAGCATCAGCAGCCAGAACGGCGTCGCCATGGCGACGTTCGAGGTGGACGGCCAGACCTACGCCGACAAGGAGGTGGGCGACGTGTTCACCACCTCCTGGGGCGAGATCGAGGTGCTGTCCATCAACGTCGGCGCCCAGACTGTCACCATCCTGCACGGCGACCAAACGCTCACGCTGCACGCCGGCCAGGTAGTCGTGAAATAGCCGGCGCGCCGGCAGCGCGTCAGTGAGGCGACGGGGCGGCCGCAAGGCCGCCCCGTCGCGCGTACGCCGCCGGATCGGCGGGCCGGGCTCGCCTTGTGCCTGTGAGCGCGGCGCGGATAAGGTAGGACCATGAGCAGACTGCGCTATCTGACCGCCGGGGAGTCCCACGGGCCGGGGCTCACTGCCGTGCTGGACGGCTGTCCGGCGGGACTGGACGTGGACGCCGGCGCCATCGACGCCGAGCTTGCGCGGCGCCAGAGCGGGTACGGCCGCGGCGAACGGCAGAGCATCGAGCAGGACCGGGTGCGCCTGCTGGGCGGCGTCCGGCACGGCCGCACCACCGGCGCCCCGCTGGCGCTCTTCATCGCCAATCGCGACGCCGC
>JBLMXT010000375.1:0-3040 GCA_050257915.1 Deltaproteobacteria bacterium | reverse complement strand
GGAGGGGTGTGTGGAGGGGGACTCCACCACGCAGACGGTATATTACCACCACCCCTGCAGTTGAAACCACCCCCGTAGTGTTAAGCAATGTGAAGGGCCGAAGCATGAGGCGGACGCTGTTCGAGGTCGAGCGCGAGAAGCGCTGGCGCGTGTGGCTGCTGTTCGCGCTGCTGCTCGCCCTCGCCTTCGTGACGGCGTGGGTCGCGTGTCTCATCGTCCTCGGCGTCGCGTATCTCGTGCTGCCGCCGGTGGGCCCGCCGGCTTGGCTGTTCACTCCCGCGGGCGTCGGCGTGGTCCTCGCGGCGGCGCTCGCCTTCTCTCTCCTGTACTGGGGCCTGGTGCAGATCGGCGCCCGCGAGCGGCTGCTGAAGGCCATGCACTGCCGGCCCCTCGACGCCGGGGACCGCTACCACGACCGCCTCGCCAACATCGTCGAGGAGATGCGCATCGCCACCGGCGGGCCGCGCATCGAGTGTGTCACCGTCCGGACCGTCGGGTTCAACGCCTTCGCGTTCAGCGACCTGCACGGGGGAGGGGTGGTCGGCGTCACGGAGGGTGCGCTCGCGCGGCTCTCCCGCCAGCAGCTGCAGGCGGTCGTGGCCCACGAGTTCGCGCACATCCTCTCCGGCAGCTACGTGACCGTGACCGTGTCCTGCCTGCTCTTCGGCATCTACTCCGCGCTCGTGGACCAGCTGGACGAGGCCGCCGACGCCGGCGCGGACACGGACGCGGCGTCGGCGGCGATCGTGATGGTCCCGCTGCGCGGATGGCTCTGGGCGATGCAGGTGGCCTCGTCCGTGGTGAGCGCGGCGATCAGCCGCGAGCGTGAGCGACAGGCCGACCTGGCGGCCGCGCGCTACACGCGCGATCCCCTGGCGCTCGCCGAGGCGCTGCGCATCATCGGCCGGCACCCGGGCGGCGCCGGCTACATCCCGGAGGGGCTCGCACCGCTGTGCATCCGCGCCACGGGGACCCTGGGCTGGCCGGCGGTCTCGTGGCGCGACACGCACCCGCCCCTGGACCAGCGCATCGCCGCGCTGCTCGACCGCGCCGGCGTCTCCGGGGGCGACTTCGAGCGGCAGGCCGGGCAGGCCGGCGAGCGCTTCGAGCGCCGGGAGCACTGGGCGCCGGCCCCGGACGCGTCCGGCGGCGGGAGCTCCGGGGCGATCGCGGCCGTCGCGACGGCGGCGTCCGCCAGCACTCCGGCCGCGGCACCGGGACCGGCGGCCGGACGCGCGACCCTGCCGTCGGTCGCCGGCACGACCTGCCCCGCGTGCGGCGCGGCGCTCGTGGAGGCTCCCTACGAAGGGATCGTGATCGCGCTCTGCGAGCACTGCGGCGGCCGGCTGGTCAGCACGCCGCAGATCGGCAAGCTGCTGGCGCGCCGCGAGGCGGCGTTCACGGACGAGCAGCGGCGGGTCGCCGACCTGGTGTCCAGCAGCGGCGACCGCCTGCGCCGCGCCGCCGTGCTGGCGCGCGGCCGCCCCGGGACGGCGCTCATCGCCTGCCCCTGGTGCGGCGCCCCCATGATGCGCCGGCACTACAGCTACGAACACGCGGTCGAGGTCGACCGCTGCGTGCGCTGCGACCTCACCTGGTTCGAGAAGGACGAGCTGGAGGCGCTGCAGATCCTGGTGGAGCGCCAGGCCGGTTGAGAGACCGGCTCCGGCCGCGCGTGGAAGACAAGCCGCGGCGCCGTCCTCTACACTGGACTCTCGCACCGAACAGCGGGGTGGTGCGTCTCCAACGTCGGCAGCGCGCCGCCTCGCGTGACCCTGCCCCCTACGGCCTCATGACCCGATGAACGATCACGACCGCGACCCAGAAGCCGCCCCGCTGCCGACCCTGCTCGCGGGGCGGTACCGCATCGTCTCTCCGCTCGGCAGCGGAGGGATGGCCGACGTGTATCTGGCCGAGGACGAGCGCCTCGGCAGGCCTGTCGCCGTCAAGGTGCTCAAGGCGCGCCTTGCCGCGGACGACGAGTTCCTCGAGCGCTTCCGCATCGAGGCGCAGGCGGCGGCCAGTCTCAGCCACCCCGGCATCGTGGCGGTCTACGACCGCGGCAGCGCCGACGGAACCACCTACATCGCCATGGAGTACGTGTGCGGCGAGTCGCTCAAGCAGCGCCTGCGGCGCGACGGAGCCCTGCCGCCGGACGAGGCGGTGAGCGTCGCCCTCGCCGTGCTCTCGGCGCTGGCGGCGGCGCACGGGCGCGCGATCGTGCACCGCGACGTGACCTCGTACAACGTCATGCTCGAGGAGGGCGGCCGCGTCGTGGTCACCGACTTCGGCATCGCCCGCATGGGGGACTCGGCGCTGACGCGCACCGGCGCGATGATGGGCACCTCCTCGTACCTGTCGCCGGAGCAGGCGCAGGGACGGCAGGCGGACGAGCGGTCGGACCTCTACAGCCTCGGCGTGGTGCTCTACGAGATGCTCGCCGGTCGCGTGCCGTTCCGCGGCGAGACCGACGTGGCCGTGGCGATGCAGCACATCTCCTCGGCTCCGCCCAACCCGCGCACGCTCTCGCCGGGAGTCCCCGAGGCGCTGGCCGGCGTGGTCATGCGCGCCCTCAGCAAGGATCCGGCGGACCGCTACCAGAGCGCCGACGAGTTCGCCGCCGCGCTGCGCAGGGCGCGGCGCCCGGCGCGCCCCGCCGAAGGTGACGGCGTGTCGGCCGCCGGCGCGTTGGCCGTCCCCCGCGGGGCGGTGGCGGCCGGGGCGGCCGGAGCCGGCATGCTTGCGACCGGCGCCGGCCGTGCCGTCCGCCGCGGGCGCCGCGGCGCCCGTCCCGGCGACCGTGGTCGCCGCGGAGGCGCCCACCCGGTACCGCTCGGGCGGCGAGCCGGCGACCACGCTGCGTCCGCGCCGCCGCGGGCGCGTGCGCCGCATCGTGCTCGCCGCGGTCCTGCTCGCCGTGGCGGCCGCAGCGGCGTGGACCGCCTACGTCTACCTGCTCGCCCCCGGCGCGACCGTGCCGTCCGTGGTCGGCGAGCGGCGCGCGGACGCGACGAGAGCCGTGCGCGACGAGGGTCTCAAG
>JBLMXT010000374.1:0-2913 GCA_050257915.1 Deltaproteobacteria bacterium | reverse complement strand
GACGCGGCTCTTCTTGTGCGCGGCGTTGTTCTTGTGAAGGATCCCCTTGGCGGCGGCCTTGTCGATGCGCGAGGTGAGGAAGGTCGCGGTCTTCGCCGCTTCCTCGGTCTGGCCCTCGGCGACCTCGTCCTCGAGCTGCTTGAACAGCGTCTTGAGGGTCGACTTGGCGTGCCGGTTGCGCAGCCGCTGCTTGGCGGCCAGGCGGATACGCTTCTTCTGCTGCTTGATGTTGGCCACGTGATCCCTTCGATCTGGCTCGACTCGTGACTGGTTCCAGGTGCAGTGGGGCTGCGTCCGGACGCGAGATGCTACCACAGGCGCGCTCGGAGCGGCAAACGTCGGCGTCAAAGGGACAGCGGGCCGAACCCGGTCCTGCGGTCAGCGCAGCTCGCGCGTGATGAGGGGCCAGAAGCCGGGGGCCTCCTGGCCCATGACCCACATGCTGGCGCCGGCGATCCCGGGGTGATCCGCCCTCATAGCGGCGAGCTTGGCGGCGACGGCCGCCTCGTCCTGGAAGTAGGCCGTGTGCGTGACACCGCCGTCGGTGAAGGTCATCGTCGCCTCCCCCGAGGAGGGGTCGCGTCCCACGGTGGCGTCGTGTGTCTCCACCAGCGACGCGCCGCGGTGCGCCGAGACGGTGTCACAGGAGTCGCCGTACCAGTCGAAGCCGTAGAAGGGGACGCCCATCGATATCTTGCGCGGCGGCACCGTGCGCTCGGCGAACGTGAGCACGCGGTCCACCCACTCGGTCGGCGCCTGAGGGCCGGGATCGCCCCAGGGGCCGCTGTAGCTGTAGGTCATGATCTTGAACTCGTCCACGGCCTTGCCGAGGCGGCTCCAGTCGGCGTACTTCTGGTTGTCCCACTCGCCGGGCTCGGACGTCTTGGGCATGACGGCGATGGAGAGGAAGCGCTGCTCGGCGTGCAGGGCCTCGGCGAGCTCCTCGACGAGCACCGAGAATGCGTCCCGGTCGGCCGGCCCGAGGTCCTCCCAGTCCAGGTCGACGCCGTCGTAGCCCATGTCCTCGACCAGGGTGAGCAGGTCGCCGATGAAGCGGCGGCGGCGTTCGGGCGAAGCCAGCACCGCCGCGGCGACGTCACGGCTGAACGCGCTGCCCGAGCTGGTCGAATTGGTGACCGTGGCGAAGATGTTCAGATCCTTGTCGCGGGCCGCCCCGACGAGGTCTGGATCCTCGTTCTCGGCGGTGACGCTGCCGTCCGCCTGCGTGTGGTACCAGTCGAAGTCGATCTCGTCGACGGCGTTCGCGGCGGTCGCCGCCTCCAGCGAGGCGGCGTCGCCGAGCGTCCACGCCGTCACGCGGTACTGGCGGCCGCCGAGGGGCTCGACGAGGTAGCCGAGGGGAGGGTCACCGGGCCGGTCGAGGTGCGAGCCGAACGGCCCGACTGTGAAGAGCAGCACGACCACCACGGCCAGAGCGCCGGCTGCGGCCACAAGGACCAGCAGCCTCTGCCGGCGCAGCCGCGCGGCCCTCGCCTCGCGGGACGCGCGTGTCACGCGACGGTGATCGCTCCGCTGCGGAGCCTCCCGCGCGTCGTTGGGCGTCGGTGCAGAGACGCTGCTTCACTCCTCTGAACACTTTCCACGCTGACATGACAGGCATGACTCTGGCCCGACCAAGGCTATGTGCAGGCCAGTGGCAGGTCAAACGCTCCCAACGGGCTCGGTCGCACCAGGAAGGCGGCTCTGGCCCCTTCGCGGACGCGGTGGTACGTTCGACGCCATGACCGCTCTGCGTCAGACACTGGCAGTGCTTGGTCTCCTTGCCGCCGCGACCGTGGCGCTCGCGACGGTCGGGTGCGCCTCGGACCATGTCGCGCAGGCGGCCCTGGAGTCGACGTCTCCGTACGCACTCGCCTCCGTGTCGCCGGCGCCCTCACCCTCGCCGAGCCCGCCGGCAGGCTCGGAGCTCGCCGGTTGGAGCAACCGCCGGCTGGCCGCGCAACTCGTCGTCTGCAGCGTGCCGGCGACGAACCCGCTGGCGGGGCGCAGGTTCGCGCGCATGGGCGTGGGCGGCATCGTCATCCTCGGCGGCGGGGCGCGCAGCGGCATCGGCGGCGATCTCGCCGCCGTCCTGCGCGCCGCTCCCAGCGGCGTCAAGCCATTCATCGCCAGCGACGAGGAGGGCGGGCAGGTGCAGCGCCTGCGCTCCGTCATCTACCGGCTGCCGTCCGCCCGCGTGCAGGGCGCCTGGAGCGCCGCAAAGACCAGGGCGACCGCGGAGGCTTACGGCAGGCGCATGCGCAAGCTGCACGTCACGGTCGACTTCGCGCCGGTCGCCGACCTGGACATCCCCGGCAGGTTCATCAGCGGGCAGCAGCGGGCGTTCTCCAGGGATCCGGACGTGGTCGGTGTCCACGTGGTGGCGTGGGTGAGAGGCCTGCGCGCCGCGCGCGTGCTCTCCACGGTGAAGCACTGGCCGGGGCACGGCTGGGCCACGGACACGCACACCGGCGCCGCGCGCGTCCCCTCGCTCTCGGTGCTGCGCCGGTACGACATGGTGCCGTTCGAGCAGGCGTTCGACGCCGGCGTGCCGCTGGTGATGGTGGGCCACCTGCGGTCCAAGGGGCTCACCGGGGACGAGACGCCGGCCAGTCTCTCGCGGCAGGCGCTGACGTACCTGCGCGGGCGCGCCGGTGAGAAGACCGTCATCATCACCGACTCGCTCTCCATGGCGGCGACGACCAAGGCGCTCGGCATCAAGCTGCCGGCCGCCGCCGTGCGCGCGCTCAAGGCCGGCGCCGACCTCGCGCTGTTCGCCACCGGCGACCCCGGACCGGTCATCGACGCCGTGACGGCGGCGATCAAGTCCGGGCGCCTCCCAAGGGCGGACGCGGAGGCGAAGGTGCTCCGCGTACTCGAGCTGAAGCGCAAGGCCGGGCTGGCGCCGGGCGC
>JBLMXT010000373.1:0-5501 GCA_050257915.1 Deltaproteobacteria bacterium | reverse complement strand
GGCGTAGGTCTTCATGCCCACGGCCACGAGGATGGACGCGATGGCGATGACCACCAGCGAAGCCACGAAGATGCCCGTGCGGCTGCTGAGCCAGTCGGCGGCCCCGTTGAGACCCAAGATGCGGAAGATCGGCTTGACGGTCGTCTGGACACCCATGTCGGCGTAGATCGGCGTCCAGAGCCAGAGGATGAACCACCAGCCCACAGCCGCGATGATGAACCCGATCGCGCTGTTGAAGATGCGGGTCATCCACACGTAGTCACCACCGGCGCGCGGCATCGCCGAGATCAGGCCCGCGTACACGACGATCTCGAGAACGATGAAGATCGCGGTGATGACGATCGCCCAGAACATGCTGCCACCCGGGATGAAGGTGGCGTACGCGAACGACCAGATCGCGAGGAACAGGTTCACGGAGAAGAACGAATACCGGAACCCGTCCATCGACGACCAGCCCTTTACCAGGCCACTCGCCTTGCGGACGAACAGTGTCTGTTCGCCCGGCTTGCTAGCGTCAGTCGCCATCAGCTATGTCCCCCTTTGTCCATGGTCGCCCGGCCTGCCAGACGTGCGGGCCGGGCCCTCCCTGCCGTCCTCCGGGTGGCCCTCACCCGGAGGTCAGCCTGTAGCGCTTCAGCTTGTTCTTGCCATCGAGGTCGACCACGACGCCCGCGACCATGCCTTCCACGTACGAACTGCCCGGGTTGATGGCGAGCGTGCGGCCGATACGGACGGCCGCCCGGCTCTCGTGGATGTGCCCGTGCAGCGACAGGATGGGCTGGACCTCTTCGATCACCTCCTTGACGGCGGTGGAACCGACGTGCGCAGAGTCCTGGCCCTGGACGGTGAGCGTCTCCCAGTCGATCTTCGGGGCCACGTCGAGCTGCGTGTCGTAAGGCGGCGCGTGCAGGCCGAGCACCAGACGCTCGGGCGGCACGGTCGCCTGCTTGACGATGCCCATGATGCGCTCCTTGAGCTTGGGCTCGTCTTCTTCGCGCGGGGTGTCCCACGGCGTGAGGTTGGTCCAGCCGCTGGACGCCAGCTGATACCCCTCCGGCAGGTCGAGGACGTTGCCCTCGCCCACCTGGAGGTGCTTGGACGTGGCGAGGATCTCGTCGATGTCCCAGCGGTCGTCGTTGCCGGGGCAGACGATGGCCTGGATGCCGCTACCCTCGAGCTTCGCGTCGGCCCACTCGACCCATTCCTCGACCGTCTTGCGCATCTGCTGATGGAAGAGCTCCTCGAGCTTGTCTTCGTCGCTCGTGTACTCGTCACGCTCCTCGGGCGTCAGGGCCACGGGATAGTAGCCGTGGTCCTTGATCAGACGCTCCGCCTTGGCGAGGTCGTCCGCGCCGTTCAGATCGTGCGTGATGTCGAGCATGTGGTACCGCCACTGCTCGGGACCGGTCTGGACGATCGGGACGATCGCCTTTCCGGTCATGTCCCCACCAAGGATGAGGACGTCGGCCTCGTAGTGCTTGGCCGAGTTGATGAACTTGCGCCAGCAGACCTCCGAGCCATGGACGTCCGTGGCGAAGAAGAGCCTTACCCTCACGCCGCACCCCCTTTCGCCGCGTACGCGGGTCGAATCCGTGCTGTCATTGTGCGTCCAGCCACTTCTGGTAGTCGGGGTCGGCGATGCCGCGCTCGGCGCGTCCGACGCGCTCCATCGCCCATTCCATGTAGTCGAAGTCGATCTTCGACACCGTGTGCTGGATCATCGCCCAGACGTCCCACCACACGGCGGAGACGATCTTGTAGAGCATCATGCGGCCGAACAGCCGCTCGTCCATCTCGCCCAGGTAGGTCTCGATGATGAGCCGCTCCTCCTCGCGCGAGTACGGATGCTCCATGACGTGGTCGCCGAGGTCGAAGTACGGGTCGGTCATGCCGCCGTACTCCCAGTCGATGATCCACATCCTGCCGTCGGCGTCGATGATGAAGTTCTCCGAGAGGAGGTCGTTCTGGCAGGCGACGTCGGGCACGGGATTGCGTCCGACGGCCTCCTCGATCTCGGGCATCCGCTCGAGGAGCGCCGCCAGACGCTCCGGCATGGGGGCGTCGATGTCCTGCGCCACCTTCGTGTACCGGCGCAGCATGTCGAAGATCGCGATCCTGTTGTTGAAGACCGCCTTGTCGTGGTACGCCCGGACGGCCTCGACCGCCTGCTTGATGCGCTCCGGGTGCCCGGCCATCGTGTCGGGGTGCATGACCTCGCCGTCGATGAAGTCGATGACCATGGCCTTCTCAGGCTCGATGATGTGGGCGACCCGGGGAGCCGTGCCGATCCTGGCCACCTCGATCATGCACTCTCGCTCGATGTCACGGTCGATGAACATGTCGGTACCGGCCCCAGGGACGCGCAGCACGTACTTGCCGCCGCCCGGATTGCCCCAGCCACCATTCACCCAGACGATGTAGTTGTGGTTCGTGATGCCGCCGCCGAGCTCCTCCCAGCGGACGTCCTTGCCCTTCCAGTCGTCGATGCGCGCGATGAGCTCGTCAGGCGAAAGGTGGTGCGCCTCTGTTGCCATGTACCCTCCCTTTCTTACGGGCGGCGCAGCGGCCGCGCGGGTGTCGGCGTTGTCGAAGAGGCGCCAGTCGCGCGCCGAGCTGTCGCAGGCGCCACCCCCGCCGCCGTGAGGCGGGCGGGGATGGCGCCAGACGTCGAGCGACGTGGGAGACGCAAGCTCACGAAACGGGGACCTCGAGGCCCATGCCGGCGAGCTCGTCGCGCACCTCGTCCATGGCGTTCTGGTAGTCGGCGTTCGCGATCCGCTTGGTCTTCATGTCGTAGACCTCCTGGAACGTGAGGCCCTTGTCCGGGTCCTTGAGCTTGTCGCCGAAGAGCGGGAACAGCTTCTGAGCGATGGGTTCCGCCTGGGCGCGCGTGAGCTTGGCGGCGGCGAGGCCGATCTCCGCGTGGAACTTGTGGTCGTCCGGGACCAGGGAGTCCGACTGGACGGCCATTGCGGGGTGACCCGAGAAGACGTTTCCACCAGACGTCACGACGGCGAGCATATAGCAGGCCATTTCGTAATGGTACTGCTTGGTGCCCGAGCCGCCGCCCAGGTACGGCAGGTTGACCATCGGATACTGCATGTTGCGGCCGATCGCGGCGTTGGACATGGCGATCGCCCAGATGAGCGGCTTGGTCGACGAGAGGTGCAGCTTGCTGTGCAGCGGAGCGTTGTAGTGGTAGCTGCCGCGGAAGATCAGGTTGCCCATGATCATGTACGCGGTGGCCGTCACGGCCACGCCCTCGGCGCCGCCCGCGTAGCCGCCGAAGAGCGGCGTGCTGGTGGAGCCGATGTTGGCGCTGATGCTGTTGTAGAACGCGACCTTCTGCAGCGCCTCGTACCCGACGACCATCTCGGAGAGGAAGTCGATGAGGAAGCCGTCGCTCGGGCGCAGGCCGAAGTCCGGATACGACGCCGCGAACATCGACGCCGGCTGGGAGGCCGCGGAGATGCCGTTGATGATCGGCAGGCCGGCGCGGCCGGAGCGGCGGATGCCCTCACGCGCCAGACGCACGGTCTTGCAGGCCGAGAGGATCTCCTGCGGCGAGCGCACGCGCGAGTCCTTGCCGCGCAGGTGCAGGATCGAGGGGACGCTCACCGAGTCGACGATGTTGTAGGACGCCATCTTCTCCACCGTGTCGACGAAGACACCCTCGTCGGTGGTGTAGATGCCGCCGCCGACGTGCACCCACGGGCGGTCGTCGGTGGTGTCGGGGCGCCGGCCGCGCATGACGTTGCGCTCGCGCCCCTCGCCGAAGGTGGTCGCCTTCGGCGCCTGCTCGCAGGCGACGACGATCTCGTCACGTGTGAACTGCATGACGCGGTTGGTCTCGGGGCAGTAGGCGCCGGCCTCGGCGATCAGGTCGACGGCCGCCTCGAACACGGCATCCGTCAGCGTGTCGTCGGCGTTGATGATGGTCTCTTTGTCCCACTTCACCTTGTGGCGGGCGATCACCTCGGTGAGCTTGGGGACGTAGCGCTTCATGTAATAGTCGGTCTCGGACGTGAGCGGGCCGGTCTCGGCGCGATCGAAGACCTCGATAAGGTCGATCATGTCGTGCTCCTCGTAGTCAGGGGGTCGTCAGGCCGGGTCAGGAGACCAGCTTGGTGGACAGGGTCACGGCCTCGTACGCCGTCGCGGCCCAGCCGTCGGCGCCGATCGTGTCCGCCCACTCCTTGGTGGTCGCGCCGCCGCCGATGATGACCTTGAACCTGTCGCGCGCGCCCTGGTCCTTCAGCGCCTCGATCACGTCGCGCTGACCCACGAGCGTGGTCGTGAGGAGCGCCGACATGGCGATGATGTCCGCGTCGACTTCCTTGGCCTTGTCGACGAACTGGAACAGGTCGACGTCGATGCCCAGGTCCCACACCTCGAAGCCGGACGTCTCGTAGAGGAGCTTGAGGATGTTCTTGCCGATCGAGTGGAGGTCGCCCTTGACGGTGCCGAGGACGATCTTGCCCTTCTTCTCGCCCGCCGCGCCCTGCTCCTTGATCTTGGGCTCGAGGATCACCATCGCCGCCTGGAAGGCGAGCGCGGCCTGCATCAGTTCGGGGAGGAAGATGTCCTCACACTCGAACTGCTCGCCGATCACGTTGAGGCCCGGGAGCAGGCCCTGGTCGATGATGGCCTTGGCCTCGATGCCGTCGTCGAGCGCGGCGTTGACGGCGGCGAGGACCTGGTCCTCGTCCTGGTCGATGATCGACTGCTTCAGCTTGTCGAAGTGGTCTGCGTCCGCCATGGAATGCACCTCTTGGTCCGGTTGAACGTTGCCGGCCGCCCTCTGGCGACCGCTCACGCGTGGATACTTCTGCTCAGCTCGTCTCTCAGCCCTCCAGCGGTGTCGCGTCGCCGGCGACGAGGCCGGCGAAGTGCTCCCTGATCCTCGCGTCCAGCTCGCCGTCCCAGACCGCCTCGTTGGGCTGCGCCAGGATGCGGCGCGCCTCGCGCATGGCGCGGTCCTGGATGGTGGGCCGGCCGGCCTCCTCCCACTGGGCGCGCATGTCGCGGTCGGCCAGCTTGGGCAGCACGGCAGTGGTCTTCATGCGCGCCTTGGTGTGCTTGCGACCCATGTAGCTGCCGCCGGGGCCCACCGCCGCGATCTCGTCGAGCGCGAGGTTCTCTTCGCTGAACTCGAGGCCGCGGTAGGCGCGCTTGTCCATCAGGGCGATCTCGTTGTCGACGACGGCCTTGCCGAAGTCGAACGCCATGAGCGAGCTGAAGAGGCCGCCCATGTTGAGCAGGGTCGCGCCTGCGGCGACGCCGAGGACCGTGTTCATGCCGGTCTCGAAGCCGGCCTGGGCGTCGTTGGCGTGCGCGTTCGTGAGCCCGATGTAGCCGCCCGACGGCACGCCGTAGAAGCGCGCCAGCTGCGCCTGGGCGGCGAGCAGGATGCCGGTCTCGATAGCGCCCGGCGCATACGCGCCCGTGCGCATGTCGGCGACCGTGGGCAGGCTCGCGTAGATGACCGGCGTCGCTTCCTT
>JBLMXT010000372.1:0-5295 GCA_050257915.1 Deltaproteobacteria bacterium | reverse complement strand
GCCTGCTCCCCGTGCGCTCCGGGCGCGTGACCCTGCGCGACCGCGCGCCCGGCCACCAGGGCGACACGATCGCCTACGTGCCCCAGCGCGAGGAGATCGACTGGAGCTTCCCGGTGACGGTCCACGACGTCGTGATGATGGGCCGCTACGGGCGCCTCGGCTGGCTCCGCCGCCCGAGGGCCGCCGACCGCGAGGTGGTGGCGCGCTGCCTGGACGAGCTCGGCATCGCCGAGCTCGAGAAGCGCGCCATCGGCGAGCTCTCCGGCGGCCAGCAGCAGCGTGTGTTCCTGGCCCGCGCGCTCGCCCAGGAGCCGCACGTCCTGCTCCTGGACGAGCCCTTCACCGGCGTCGACGTGAGCGCGCGCGAGGCCCTGCTCACGCTGCTCGCGCGCCTGCGCAATCGCGGCATAACGGTGCTGGTCAGCACGCACGACATGCAGACGGCGGCGGACCGGTTCGAGCTCGTCGCCCTCCTGAACAGGCGGCTGATCGCCTACGGCGCGCCGCCCGACGTGTTCACGCCGGAGCACCTCGGCGAGGCGTTCGGCGGCCAGGCGCTCTTCCTCAGCGGCATGGTCGTGATCGACCAGTGCTGCCCCGGCCACGTCGGGGACGGCGAGGACCACCGGCACAGCCACGAGCCGCACGCGGGCCCGCGATGATCGTCTGGCTCACCGACCCGTTCACGCTGGAGTTCATGCAGCGCGCGCTCATCGCTTCGCTGATCGTCGGCGTGCTCTGCTCGGTGATCGGGACGTTCGTCGTGCTGCGCGCGATGGCGTTCCTCGGCGACGCGCTGGCCCACGCCATCCTCCCCGGCGTGGCCGTCGCCTACCTGCTCGGCGCGAACCTGCTGCTCGGCGCGCTCGTCGCGGCCGTGCTCGTCGCCGTGGGCATCGGCGTGTTCTCGCGCCGCGGCGGCGTCAAGGAGGACACGGCCATCGGCATCCTGTTCGCCGCCGCCCTCGCCCTCGGCGTCCTGCTCATGAGCACAGTCCGGTCGTACTCCGCCGACCTCACGCACATCCTCTTCGGCAACGTCCTCGGGGTGAGCGCGGGCGACCTCTGGCTGACGGGGATGCTCGCGCTGATCGTGCTCACGGTGCTGATCGTCTTCTTCAAGGAGTTCCAGCTGACGTCGTTCGACCCCGTGCTCGCGCACATGCTGGGCAAGCGGCCGGAGACGCTCCGCTTCGCCATGCTCATCCTGCTGGCCCTGACCATCGTGGTGGGATTGCAGACGGTGGGCGTAGGGCTGGTCGCCGCCATGCTGGTCACCCCGGCGGCGACCGCTTACCTGCTCACGCGGCGGCTGGCGGCGATGATGGCCGTCTCCGCCGTCGTCGGCGCCGCTTCGAGCGTCGCCGGCCTGTACGCGAGCTACTACCTCGACGTGGCGTCGGGGGCGGCGGTCGTGCTCATCGCCACCGCCGCCTTCCTGCTCGCGTACGTCCTGGCGCCGCGCCGCGGGCTGGTCGCCCGCCACGTCGCGCGCCGCGCCGCCTGACCCGCCGCACGCCACGCCCCGCCGCGCGCTGCCCCGCCTCGCCGGCCCCGCCCCGACGCGCTGCCCCGCCCCACCGCATGCTGCCGGTCAGGGTCACACAGGGTCCACGCGGGGATCTTTTCGCGGCCGCGCGTCCTATGGTGCTCCACGGACTGTCACTCCCGAACGTACGCGCAGGTGTACATGTGTGCTCCCGGGCGTACGTGCGGGCGTGCGAGTCCGCGCGAGCATACCTTGCTCAGCCCGGCGCCGTCGGGCGCCGCCTGACGCTGCCCGGCGCCGCGCGGCGCTGCGCCGCCGGGCGCTGTACGGAGTCAAGCGCTGGCCGGTGCTGCCCTGAGCCGATGCACAGGCCCGGCCGCCGTTTGGCCTCTACCCGGCGCGTGAAATAGTGCCAGCAGGAACGCGACCAGGAGGGACACGATGGCGACCATGCTCGTGCTCGGCTACGACGGATCGGACTGCGCCAAGAGAGCGCTCGCACACACGGCCGAGATCGCGAAGCACCTCGACGACGGCGAGGTGTTCGTCGTGAGCGCGTACGAGTTCTCCATCGGCTACGTCCCCATGGGCATGACCGACTCGCCGCTCATGATCAGCGCCGAGTACGACCAGCACGTGGACATGGTACGGGCCTTCGGCGAGCAGCAGGTCGCGGAGGCCGTCAAGGAGCTCGAGGCCGCCGGCGTGCGCGCCGGCGGCGGCGTGTTCGAGGGCACGGCAGTCGACGTCCTGCTCGAGCAGGCGCGCGAGAAGGACGCCGCGGCGATCGTCGTCGGCAGCCACGGCGAGGGCGCGATGTCGGCCGCGTTCCTCGGGTCCACCGCCCTCAAGCTGCTGCACCACAGCGACATCCCGGTGCTGGTCGTTCCGCGCCACGAGAAGAAGTAGCCGGCAGGCAGAGGCCGGCGAAGGACGAGGAGGAGGCGCGGGTGGCCCCTTGGCGCAAGCCCGACGAGGAGCTCGTCCGGCGACTGGACGAGACGGTCGCGGCGATCGCGTTCGACCAGCCGGTGGACTACCGGCCCATGTTCGGCTGCCCGGCGTACTTCACCGGCGGCAACCTCTTCGCCGGCGTGTGGCAGGAGACGCTGATGCTCCGCCTCTCCGAGGACGACCGCGCGGAGGTCACGGCGTCGGGCGGCGGCCCGTTCGAGCCCATGCCGGGCCGCCCGATGAAGGAGTACGTCGCCCTGCCGCCGGCCATGGTCGCCGACCCGGACGCGGCGGCCGCGTGGGTGCGCAAGGCGGCGGCGTACGCCGCGTCGCTGCCGCCGAAGAAGAAGAAGCCGCGCAAGAAGAAGGCGTAGGCGCGGCCGCACGGGCCGCGCCTACGCCGCCTGCCTGCGCGGCCGCCCGCTCAGCGCCGCTGCTGCTGCGACTGACCGGGCGTCGGGTTGGGCTGCGCCGGCTTGGCCGGCACCGGCGCGATGCCGGCGAGATCGCCGATCACGTTCACCAGGCTGCCGTCCGCCGGGACGACGATCTTGGCGTTCTGCCAGAACGCCTTCTCGACCGTCTCGAGCTTGCGCAGCACCTGGGCGTTGCCGACGAAGTACTTCTCGGCCGCCTCGTTGACCAGCTGGATCGCCTGCGCCTCGCCCTCGGCGGCGAGCACCTTGGCCTGCTTGATGCCTTCGGCCTTCTTGATCTCGGCGCGGCGCTGACCGTCGGCCTGCGTCTCGGTGGCCGTGGCGTAGTCGACGGCGGCGATCTTCTCGTTCTCGGCCTTGACGACCTTGTTCATCGTCTCCTGCACGTCCGCCGGAGGGTCGATCTCCTTGAGCTCGGTGCGCAGGATCTCGAGGCCCCAGTTGGCGGTCTCGGTGCGGAGCGTGGTGCGCAGCTCCTCGTTGATGCGGCCGCGCTCGCTGTTGGCCGACTTGAGACTCAGGGTGCCGATGATGTTGCGCAGCGTGGTCCGCGCCAGCTGCACGATCTGCAGCTGGTAGTTGGCGACGTTGTACTGCGAGGCCTTGACGCTCTCCTCGTCCGGCTTGACCTTGAGGTAGACCTGCGCGTCGACGCGGGCGTTGAGGTTGTCGTTGGTGATGATGGTCTGCGGCGTCGCGTCGACGAGGGTCTCGCGGATGTCCACCTGGAACATGCGCTCGATGCCGAACGGGATGGTGAGGTGGATGCCCGGCCCGGCGAACCGGCTGTACTTGCCCAGCCGTTCCACCAGCCCGCGGTGCGTCGGACGGACGATACGGATGCCCGAGAGGATCCCGATGACGATGACCAGCAGGACGATGACGATGACGATGAGTGCGACCCAGCCCCCCATACCGACCCCTTTCCATGCGCGGCGGTCGGCCGGCGGCCGAACGGGCGCACGATGAAGTTCACAGCTTCGATGATAGGGCCTGAGAGCAGAAAGACAAGGTTGACGGGGCGCAGCGAGACGCCCGGCGGGCCTACAGGCCGAGCAGCGCGGGCACGTCGCGGATGGAGTCCACGACGTGGTCGGGCCTGCCGGAGGCGCGGGCGAGCTGGTCGTCGCGGAACTTGCCCGTGCGCACGAGCACGCCGGTGACGCCCACGGCCTGGGCGGCGAGGACGTCGTTCTCCACGTCGTCGCCGACCATGGCGACGCGCGCGGCCGGCAGGCCGAGCGCGTCCAGGCCGGCGCGGAACGACCCGGGCGCCGGCTTGCCGAGGACGACGGCCTCGAGCCCGGTGGCGGCCTCGAGGCCGAGAAGGTACGCCCCGGCGTCCAGCGTCTCGCCGCGCCGGGTCATCCAGAACAGGTTGCGGTGCATCGCGACGAGCTCCGCGCCCCCGCGCAGGAGGGCCAGGACCGCGTTGAAGGTCGAGAAGCAGAAGGAGTCGTCGGCGCCGGAGACGAGCACCACGTCCGGCGCCTCCTCCGCCCCGACCATCTCGACCCCGGCGAGGTCCTCCGGCTGCGCGTCCCCGATCAGAAAGACGCGCGCGCCGGGACGCTCCGCGCGCAGCCAGGCGGCCGCCAGCACCGACGCCGTGAGGATCTCCTCGTCGGCGAAGGGGAACCCGGCCTCGCGGAGCACGGCGCCGAAGCGCGCCTGTGGCAGCGCCGTGGTGTTGGTGACGACGCGCAGGGGCACGCCGGCGGCGTGCAGGCGCGTCACCGCCTCCGCGGCGCCCGGCAGCGGCGTCCACGAGACGCCGAGCACGCCGTCCATGTCCAGCAGCAGGCCGTCGATGTGGTCCAGCTTCACGGCCTGAGCCTATCTCACGCCTCGGCGACCCGGCCAGCGCCCCCGGCCTCGTCGAGCGCCACCCGGGCGGCGGACCGTTGCTCCCACGGGTCCAGCCGCAGCGTGACCAGCGCCGCCACGAGCGCGAAGCCGCAGCCGATGAAGAACGGCACCTGGTAGCCGACGTAGTTGAGGATCAGCCCGGCGGCGACGGGCACCACGATCGCCGTGGCGTGCAGCAGGGTCACGCCCATGGCCAGGCTGGGCGCGATGTCGGCGGGCACGGCGATCTTGCGCAGGTAGGTCGCCGCGCCGATGGCCGAGAACGGCGCGATGAAGCTGTAAACCACGTAAAACACGCAGGCGAGCCACACGTTGCCCATCAGCGCGTAGCCCGCGAGCGCGACGATGTAGGCGACGTTGATGGCCGAGAGCGTGCGCCGCTCGCCGTGACGGTCGATCATCCGCCCGGCCCACGGCGAGAACACCATGGCGACCACGGTCGAGACGATGACGACCAGCGAGACCGCGGACACCCCGAGCCCGAACCTGCTCACCAGCACCCACAGGCCGAACGAGAAGAACAGCTGCTGCCGGGCGCCGTCCAGC
>JBLMXT010000371.1:0-10053 GCA_050257915.1 Deltaproteobacteria bacterium | reverse complement strand
GCGGACGTTGGTGACGCAGTCGTCGACCTCCATCGTGGTGTTGGCCGGAAGGATGATGTCGGCGTACAGGCAGTCGTTCTCCAGCCACGGGTGCTGGGCCACCATGAACTCGATGCTCTCGTGGCGGTGCGACTCGATGATCCAGTTGCCGTGGTTCCAGCAGGTGATGCGGCAGGGCGTGTCGGTCCAGATCATGTGCAGCTCGCTGCCGCCCTCTTCCTTGGGCAGGGGGAACTCGTACTCGATGAACTGGTCCTCGGTCTCCGCGTTCTGGGCGCCGGTGCCGGTGAACTTGAGCGGTCCGTGGAGGATCGCCTCGTGGATCAGCGTCTTGGGGAGGTTCTGGGTCGCCCAGGCGTCGACGCTGCTCTGGACGGGCACGCGCAGGTGTTCGCTGAGCGTGGGATTGAAGTAGCGGAAGTTGTCGAGCGACTCCGCGCGGGGCATGCCGAAGTACGACATCTGCCACTGATGGACGCCGGGCCCGCCGAGGCCCTGCATGCCCAGCAGGATGCACTCGAGACGGCCCGGCTCGTGAGAGTACGGTCCGCGGATCATGGAGCCGCCGAAGTAGTGGACGATCGAGGTGCACTTGGCGGCGAATTCGCGGGCGAGCGCTTTGATCGTCCACTCGGGCACGCCGCACTTGGGCGCCGCCCATTCGGGCGTCTTCGGGACGCCATCTTCGTCGCCGAGCACGTAGGCCGCGACCTTGTCCATGCCGACGGCGTGAGTCTCCACGTACTCCTTGTCCCAGGAGTCCTCCTTGAGCCACACGTAGATGATGGCCAGCTGGAGGGCGGCGTCGCTGTTGGGGAGGACAGGGATCCACTTGTCGGCGTGGACGGCCGCGCCGAAGTTGAGGTCGGGGCAGATGTAGACCTGCTTGATGCCCGCCTCGGTCCAGAAGTAGGAGATGTTGGTGGCGTTCTGGCCGGTGAAGCCCCACGGCGTGGTCTCGTCGTCGCAGCCCCACTTGAGGACCATGTCGCAGTTCTCGGAGATGTCCTTGCCGACGTTGAGCTGCGGCGCCATCATCCCCTGGAACCCATGGCCCCAGACGTGCTTGGAGCCCCAGTACCAGCCCTCCCAGCTGTCCGGCTGGCGGACCTGCAGCGTGAAGCCACCCATCGCGTCGAGCAGGCGGCCGCTGTGGCCGTGCGGCGTGTGGATGGTCTTGCTCTCGCCGTGGCCGTCGCCCTGGACGAGGATGGCGTTGGGACCGTACTGCTTCTGGATGCGCACGATCTCCCTGGCGATGATGTCGGTCGCCTCGTCCCAGGAGATCCGCTCGTACTTGCTCACGCCGCGGTTCTGCGGGTTGCGCTCGCCCTCGGGGTCCCAGTCCACCCTCTTGAGCGGGTACAGGATGCGGTTGGGGGAGTAGGTGCGCTTCTTGTAGGCGGTCGCGTATGGTGCGGGGCGGGACTTGAGACCAGGCTCGAGGACGGCGCCGTTGCGCTCGATCTTCCAGGGGCGGAAGCTCGCCCCGTCGTACTTCCAGTCGAAGTGGAACGGGCGGATGCGCAGGATCTTGCCGTCCTTCACGTCGACCATGA
This sequence comes from Deltaproteobacteria bacterium, assembly GCA_050257915.1. Classification (GTDB taxonomy): domain Bacteria; phylum Actinomycetota; class Thermoleophilia; order UBA2241; family UBA2241; genus CAIXSE01. Next base: position 8,494 of record JBLMXT010000371.1, on the reverse strand, counting down.
CCTCGCCGGTGCCGCCGAGCAGGCCGCCCTGCGACAAGGCCTTGATGACGGTCTTGTCGGGCTTCACGTCGACCTTCTTGCGTGCGTCCTCACTCATCTCGATCGCGGTCCTTTCGCCTTCGCTGACGCTGCCGTGGCTGGATCATGCTGTGATTCTTGAGACGGCCGGGACGGATTCCAGCCGAGATAGGCGGACAACGAGGCGGCCGCTTCCTTGACGGCGCGGACGCAGAGGTCGCGCTCTCTGGGGCCGTAGCGGCCCGCCGGCATGACCACGGACATCGCGGCCACCACGTTGCCGAGCTGGTCGCGCACCGGCGAGCCGACCGAGCAGACGCTGAGATACAGCCCCTCGTCGTCGAACGCGACGTCCTCCTCGGCGACGCGCTGGAGCTCACGCGCGAGCGCGTCGGGATCGGTGACGGTGTGCGGGGTGTGCCGGCGGCGCTGCTGCGCCAGGACGGCGGCGCGACGCTCCGGCGGCGCGAATGCGGTGAAGATCTTGCCGTGCACCGACGCGAGGTCGCCGATGATGCGTCCGGGGGCGATCCTGCGCTGGAACGGCCTGGCGGAATTCATGATGCTGACGCAGACCGGGACGCCATCCACGGGCACCGCGAGCGTGACGGATTCGCCCGTCTTCTCGAGGAGATGCATGAGGTACGGCCTCGCGTGCTCCACGAACTCCGAGTTGTCCTCGGCCACGTAGGCCATCGTGATGGCCGCCGGGCCGAGGTGATACTGGTTGGTGGCGGTGTCGCGAACGAGGTACTGGGCGGCCTCGAGGGTCCGCACCATGCGATAGGCCGTCATGCGCAGGAGACCCGTGCGCGCGGCGATCTCGTCGATCGTCCACTCGCGGTGGTCGACGTCGTACAGGGAGAGGATGGAGAGCCCGCGCGCGAGCGCGCGCACGGTGAGCGGGTCGACGTCGCCCGAACGCTCCCTGCCGCCGGCCTGACCGCCCGTGGCGCGAGCCGACGTGGTCGTCATGCTGTCCCCCTCATCATGGCCCTTGCCTGCCGCCCTCTCGCAGGAGTACGATAGTGGAGTCTGCATCCGGTATGAGCATTATCACCAGCCGATATCCACACATGCACGAGATGTAAGAGTCTGGTCCAAACCGCCTCCGGATGCAAGCCCCTTTTTCTGCGCGAGTCACCATGGGAGCTGGTGGGGAGGTCGCTGTATGAGTGAGCAGGTCTTCACCAACCTGACGAACTGCGGACCGGTGTCCGTGTACGTCACCGACGGGGTCGTGACCCGCATCAGGCCGCTGGTCGCCGAAGAGGCCGAGTACCGGCCCTGGGTGATCGAGGCTGGCGGCAAGAGCTACTCGCCCCCGAGGAAGTTCAACCTGGCGCCGATGGTGCACGCCGAGCGCCGGCGCCTGTACTCCGACGACCGCATCAAGTACCCGATGAAGCGCGTCGACTTCGACCCCGAGGGCGAGCGCAACCCCCAGAACCGCGGCAAGTCGGCCTACGAGCGGATCTCCTGGGACGAAGCGCTCGACATCGTCTCCGGCGAGATCGCGCGCGTGAAGAAGAAGTACGGCAGCTCGGCGATCAGCGGGATGACGTCGTCGCACCACAACTGGGGCATCGTCGGCTACAAGATGGGCCCGTTCATGCGCTTCATGAACTGCCTCGAGGCCACCCCCGTGTTCGACAACCCCGACAGCTGGGAGGGGTGGCACTGGGGCGCCACGCACACCTACGGCTTCTACTGGCGCCTCGGCATGCCCGAGCCGTTCGACAACCTGCAGGACGTCATGCGCAACTCCGAGATGATCGTCTTCTGGTCCAACGACCCCGACACGACGCGCGGGACGTACTCGGGCCAGGAGTCGGCGATCTGGCGGACGTGGCTCAAGGAGAAGGGCGTCCAGGCCGTCTTCATCGATCCCTTCTACAACTACACCAACGCCATCTTCGCCGACGCCAAGTGGATCGCGCCGCGCATGGGCACGGACACGGCGCTGGCGATGGCGATCGCCTACGTGTGGATCACCGAAGACACCTACGACAAGGAGTACGTCGCCGACCGCACCATCGGCTTCGACGAGTTCAAGCCCTACGTGCTCGGCGAGACGGACGGCATCCCCAAGACGCCGGAGTGGGCGGCTGAGGAGAGCGGCGTCGAGGCGCGCGTCATCCGCACGCTGGCCAGAGAGTGGGCCGCCAAGCCCACCGCCCTCGCGGCCGGCGCGCGCGGCGGCGAGGGGAGCGCCTGCCGCACCGCCTACGCCACGGAGTGGGCGCGGATGATGGTGCTCCTCCAGGCGATGCAGGGGCTGGGCAAGCCGGGCGTCACCATCGGCGGCGTCTCGATGGGCGCGCCGGCCGAGTTCGACACCTGGTTCCCGGCCTACGCCGAGCCGCAGGGCCGCATGTCCCACTCGACCAAGGCGGCCACGTACATCCCGCAGAACACCACGAAGCAGCGGCTGTACCGCCTCACCGTGCCGGACGCCATCCTCGACGGGCACGTCGCGTGGCACGGCGCCGGGTTCTGCGGCCAGTCGCTCGAGCAGCAGTTCGAGCACTTCGTCTACCCGGCTGAGGGCTGCTCCGAGATCAAGCTCTGGTACCGCTACGGCGGCTCCTTCATGGGCACCATGAGCGACACCACGAAGTGGGTGCGCATGTACCAGAGCCCCAAGCTCGAGTTCGTCGTCAACCAGGACATCTGGTTCAACAGCGAGACCCGGATGGCCGACGTCATCCTGCCGGCGTGCACCAACTTCGAGCGCGACGACCTCGGCGAGTTCGCCGCCTGCAACGGTTACACCACGAACTCGCACTCCGGCAACAACTACCGGGTCATCGTGCGCGAACAGAAGTGCATCGAGCCCCTCTGGGAGTCCCGGTCCGACTACCAGATCCTGGCGGCCCTGGCCGAGCGGCTCGGCATCCACGACGAGTTCACCGACGGCGGCAAGACCGAGATCGACTGGGCCCGGGCGTTCTACGATTGCTCCGACCTGGCCAGAACGCTCGATTGGGAGACCTTCGACAAGAAGGGCTACCACATCATCAACGCCCCCGAGGACTACCAGCCCAAGCCGTGCCTGCGCTGGTTCGCGGAGGGGCGCGCCTGCGACACGCCGGACGTCAACAACCCCAAGCGCGGCACCGACAAGGCGCACGAGCTCGGCACCTACAGCGGCAAGATCGAGTTCTCGTCGGAGAGCCTCAAGGCCCACTTCCCGGACGACCCGGAGCGGCCGGTGTCTCCCCGGTACATCGAGAGCTGGGAGGGCCACCACACCACCGAGCTCTTCGAGAAGTACCCGCTGCAGCTCATGTCGCCGCACCCGCGCTTCTCGTTCCACTGCCACTACGACAAGCACACGGACTGGCTCGACGACATCCCCGTCCACCGCATCAAGAAGGACGGGTACGCGTGGTGGCCGGCGCGCCTCAACCCGGTCGACGCGGCCGCGCGCGCCATCCGCAACGGCGACATCGTCCGCCTCTACAACGACCGCGCGTCCGTGCTCTGCTGCGCAGTCGTCACCGAGCGCGTCAAACCGGGTGTGATCCACAGCTACGCGTCGTCCGCCAAGTACGACCCGCTCGAGCCGGGCAAGGCCGACTCGTTCGACAAGGGCGGCTGCGTCAACATGCTCACCTCGTCGCGCATGACGAGCCGGTACGCTCCCGGCATGACGCCCAACTCATGCCTCATCGAAGTCGAGAAGTGGGAGGGCTGATCCGATGACGCGCCTCGGACTGCTCATCGACGTCACCAGGTGCAGCGGCTGCTACAACTGTTTCCTCGCCTGTCGCGACGAGCACTACGGCAACGACTACCCGGGCTACTCCGCGCCTCAGCCGCTGAACGGCCAGTTCTGGCTGCAGATGAAGGAGGTCGAGGGCGGCAGGTACCCGCGCCCACGGTTGAACTACATCGCCGTCCCCTGCCAGCACTGCCAGAATGCGCCGTGCCTCGACGCCGCCAGGGACGGCGCCGTGTACCGCCGCGACGACGGCATCGTCATGATCGACCCGGAGAAGGCCAAGGGGCAGGACCAGATCGCGGACTCCTGCCCGTATCGCGTCATCTCCTGGAACGCCGAGCTCGAGCTGCCGCAGAAGTGCGGCATGTGCGCCCAGCGTCTCGACACGGGCGACAAGCAGCCGCGCTGCGCCGAGTCGTGTCCGACCGGGGCGATGACGTTCGGCGACCTGGATGATCCCGCGTCTGAGGTCTCGCAGCGCCTGCAGGAGGTCTCGGCGGAGGCCTTCCACTCCGAGTACGGCACCGATCCGCTCGTGCTGTACGCCGGCCTGCCCGGGCGCATGATCGCCGGCGAGGTCGTGCTCGAGGGCGCCGACGTCTGTGCCGCGGGAGTGACGGTCAGGCTCGAGGGCGACGGCCTCTCCCGGGAGACGACCACGGCGACGTTCGGCGACTTCGCCTTCGAGAGGCTGCCGAAGGGCAAGGCGTTCAAGGTCACCGTGGCTCACGAGGGCTACGCGCCCCAGGTGTTCGAGGTGAAGACGCACACCGACGTCGACCTCGGCGAGGTCGTCCTCGCGAAGTAGCCGCGGCGAAAGCCTCGCGCCGGAGGGCGGGGGTACGGCGGGCGGTCGAAGGACAGCTCGCCGCGCCCCCGCGGCGTCTCTGCGGCCAGCCACGGGGCCCGCCATCACCCTCGATATCGGTCCATGATATGGAAGTGCTATTCCGTGCAATGGACCGCTTGGTGCGCTACGATGCCGGCACGCCAACGAACGCCTGGATGGTGACGGGAGCATGGACGCGACGCAGCAGGGAGTCAGACGACTCACCAATCTGACCACCGGCGGGCCGGTGCACGTGGACGTCGAGGACGGCCGGATCCGGCGCATCCTCCCGCTGCAGCTGGACGAGAGCGACGCGTCGTCCTGGACGATCTCCGCGCGCGGCCGCTCGTTCACGCCGCCGCGCAAGACGACGCTCTCGCCGTGGACCGTCGCGCACCGGTCCACCATCTACGCGCCCAACCGGATCCTCACGCCGCTCAAGCGCGTCGATTTCGACCCGGAAGGCGCGCGCAACATCGACAGGCGTGGCGAGTCGGGCTACGAGCCCATCGGGTGGGACGAGGCGCTCGACATGGTCGCCGCGGAGATGATCCGCCTCAAGCGCGAGTACGGGCCGGCGGCGATGCTGTCGACCGCCGGTTCTCACCACCTCTGGGGCAACGTCGGCTACCGCTTCAGCGCCTACAACCGCTTCATGAACCTGGTGGGCTTCACCTACGCCGAGCACAACCCCGACAGCTGGGAGGGGTGGCAGTGGGGAGGAGCGCACATGTGGGGCTTCGCGCACCGCCTCGGCATCCCCGAGCAGTACGACCTCCTCGAGGACGCACTCGAGCACACCGAGCTGATGGTCTTCTGGTCTGCCGATCCTGAGACCACGGGCGGAGTGTACGGCTCCTTCGAGAGCACCTCACGCCGCTTCTGGCTCAAGGAGCTCGGCGTCAAGATGATCTTCATCGACCCGTACGACAGCCCGACGGCGCAGCTGTTCGCCGACACGTGGCTGGCGCCGCGGCCGGGGACGGACGTGGCCCTGGGTCTGGCCGTCGCGCACACCTGGCTCGCCGAGGGCACCTACGACAAGGAGTACGTCGCCGGCCGCACGCACGGCTTCGACGAGTGGAGGGACTACGTCCTCGGCCGGAGCGACAACGTCCCCAAGACACCCGAGTGGGCGGCGACCGAGTGCGGCGTGCCGGCCAGGCAGATCCGCGCCCTCGCCCGCGAGTGGGGCCGCAAGAAGACGATGCTGGCGGCCGGCGGCATGGGCGGCTGGGGCGGCGCCTGCCGGGCGTCCAGCGGCAACGAGTGGTCGCGGATGATGATCGCCCTGGCCGCCATGCAGGGCATGGGCCGACCGGGCAGCAACATCTGGTCCACCACGAGCGGCGTGCCGTTCGACCCGACGTTCTTCTTCCCCGGCTACGCCGAGGGCGGCATCTCCGGCGACACCGCCGGCACGGCCGCCGGCAAGAAGCTCGCCAACCGCATGTGGCCGGACGGCGGCACGTTCAGCAACCCGCAACACTCGCCCGAGGGACAGACGGTCCCGCGTCTGCGCATCCCGGAGGCGATGAACCACGAGCGCCTCGAGTGGCACGGCAGGGGGTTCTGTGGTTCGTCCATCGAGTCGCAGTTCCGCGAGTACCACTACCCGGCCGCGGGCTACCCGCACGTGCAGATGTACTACCGCTACGGCGGCTCCTTCATCGGCACGATGACCGAGACCAACCGCTACGTGCGCGCCTATCGCGAGGGCAAGATCCCCTTCGTGGTGAACCAGTCGATCTGGATGGAGGGCGAGGCGCGCTTCGCCGACATCATCCTGCCGGCCTGCACCAACTTCGTGCGCTGGGACATCGGCGACTGGGCGCACGCCTCCGGCTATGGCATGCACAAGTTCGAGCAGGTCAACCACCGCCTCATCGTGCTCGAGCAGAAGTGCATCGAGCCCCTCGGCGAGAGCAGGTCCGACTACGAGATCTTCGCGGCGCTCGCCGGCAAGATCGGCGTGGGCGACATCTACACGGAGGGCGGGCTCACCGAGCTCGACTGGGTCAAGCGCATCTTCCACGCCAGCGACCTGCCCCGGCGCATCACGTGGGACGAGTTCTTGGAGAAGGGCTACTACCTGGTGCCCGTGGGGGACGACCACCGGGCCACGCCCGCACTTCGCTGGTTCGCCGAGGACCGCAAGCGCGACACCCCGGACTGGGGCCCGCCGCCGTGGGACACCGTGGGCGGCAAGGGCCTCGCGACGCAGTCGGGCAAGATCGAGTTCGTCAGCTCGAGCCTCAAGCGCTTCTACGAGTCGGGCGACGTCGTCGACGAGGAGCGTCCCGTCCTCGGCCCGCAGTACATCGAGAGCTGGGAGGGCCACCGCACGGCGGAGCTCACGGCGCGCTACCCGCTGCAGCTCATCTCGCCGCACCCGCGCTTCAGCTTCCACACCATGGGCGACGGCAAGGACGCCTGGGCCGCGGACATCGAGGACCACCGCGAGCTCAAGGACGACGGCTGGTACTACTGGCTCATCCGCCTCAATCCCGAGGATGCGGCGGCGCGCGGCATCGCCGACGGCGACCTCGTGCGCGCCTTCAACGACCGCGGCTCGGTGATCCTGTGCGCGCGCGTGACCGGGAAGATCCGGCCGGGGACGACCCACTCCGCGGAGTCGTGCTCCGACTACGCGCCCATCGGCGCGCACGGGCACTCGCCCGACCGCGCCGGGTGCGTCAACATCCTGACGTCCCGGCGCTTCATCACCCCGACCTCCCCCGGGCAGGCGTGCAACACCTGCCTCATCGAGGTGGAGCGCTGGGAGGGCTGAGTCTGCGCGCGGAGACCGCGCCGCGAGCACGCCGCTGAGGCCTGGACATACTCGCCGATCATCAGGCCGCCGCTTCTCCCCGCCGGCGGCCGGCCATCACGCCTGGTCGTCGGCGCCGACTCCGAGGTACTGGGTCTTCACGGTCTCGTTGTCGATGAGATCCTCGGGCGCGGAGCCGTACACGATGGAGCCCTTGCTCATGATGTAGGCGTAATCCGCCACGCTCATGGCCATGCCGAAGTCCTGCTCGACGAGCAAGATGGACTGGCCGGCGGCTTTGAGCTTCTCGATGACGCGATACACCTCCTGGACCACGATCGGCGCCAGCCCCTCCGACGGCTCGTCGAGCATGATGAGGTCGGGGTTGGTCATCAGCGCGCGTGCGATGGTGAGCATCTGCTGCTCGCCGCCGCTGAGCAGGTTGCCCTTGTTCTTGCCGCGCTCCTTCAGCCGCGGGAAGATCTCGTAGATCTTCTCGAGCGTCCACGGGTCGGCCTTGCCGCCTGTGCGCGCCGCCATGGTGAGGTTCTCGGTGACGGACAGCGACGCGAAGATCATCCGACCCTGCGGCACCAGGCCGATGCCCGCGCGCGCGATCTGGTTGGGCGACAGCCCCACGAGTTCGGTGCCGTTGAAGGTGATGCTGCCCTTGCGCGGCGGGGTGAGGCCGATGATGGAGCGGATGGTCGTGGTCTTGCCCATGCCGTTGCGGCCGAGGAGCGCGACCACCGTGGCGTCCCTGACCTCCATGTCGACGCCCTGCAGGACGTAGCTGTCGCCGTACCAGGTGTGGATGTCGTTGACCGCCAGCATCCTGGTCACCCGCCCGCGGTGCTCGACTTGTGCGAGCCCATGTAGATGTCCTTGACGGTCTGGTTGGCGCGGATCTCGTCGCAGGTGCCCTCACACGAGATCTCGCCGAAGTGCAGCAGGATGATGCGCTCCGCGACGCCGAAGACGAGGTCCATGTCGTGGGCGATCATGAGCACGGTGATCTTCTTGCCGAGCTGCCGGATGCGCTCCGTGATGTCGGCGCTCTCCGTGGGCGTGAGGCCGCAGCTTGGCTCGTCCAGGAGCAGCAGCTCCGGGGCGCTCGCCAGGCTCAGCCCCATCTCGAGCTTGCGCTGCT
>JBLMXT010000370.1:0-5127 GCA_050257915.1 Deltaproteobacteria bacterium | reverse complement strand
GCCCTCGTCGTCGACGTGGTCGCCGCAGGCAAGGTGGGGCACGCGCTCCAGCGATCCGAGCTGCTCGAAGATCAGCTCCCACTCGTCGATGCGGCGGCAGCCCTCCATGATGACGTTCTCGACGCTCATCTCCACGAGGATGTCCTCCTCCGGGGGGCTCTCCTCGGCGCCGAACTCGAACTCGCCGTCGGCCCAACTGAAGAAGGTGAAGGCGGTGTCCTGGATCTGTTCCCGCACCGCCTGCTCGAGGGTGGGCCTGTCGATGCGACCCTGCTCCAGCAGGATGTGGCCGAGGCGGGAGCCGTCGGAGGACTTCTTCTGGACGGCGAGCGCCTGCTTGAGCTGCGTCTTGCTGATCGCTCCGGACTTGACGAGCCGCTCGCCGAGCGGCAGCAGCTGCGGCGAGGAGTAGGCGTACGAGATCATCCCGTTGCGGAAGAAGATCCTGCCCCACTCGCCGTCGCGGCGGATGCTGAGCGAGCCGCTCTTGGCGCTCATCTTCACCAGCTGGAAGATGTTGGGGAGACTGAACTCCTGCAGGTTGCCCTGGAGAAGCACCGCTCTCCTTTCCGCGTCGCCGCATCGTAGGGAGGGCCACGCCCGCCGCGCGTCCCGTGACCTACATCGGCGGCGGAGCTGCCGACTTGAGGTCGGCTACCGCCCGCCGGCGGCGGGGGCGGCCGTGTCGGGGCGGCGGGCGGCGGAAGGGCCGCCGCCCGCCTCCACGGACTCGCCCAGGGCGTCGCCCGGCGCCGGTCCGTCCGGCAGGCAGGCCGGCCCCTCGCAGCTGCCCCCCTCGACCACCCTGCGGTGCCGGAGGGCGAGAACGGCGCCGGTGGCGGTGGCCAGCGCGGCGATGCCGCCGATGGCGATCGCCCAGCGCACGCCGAGGCCGCGCACCAGGAGCCCGGTGATGGGACCTCCGATGGGCGTGCTCCCGAGGAAGACGATCGACCAGAGCGCCATGACGCGGCCGCGCATCGCGTTCGCCGCGTTGACCTGCAGCATGGCGTTGGTCGTGCTGATGAAGAACACGCCGGCGCCGCCCATGAGCACGAGGAGCCCGAGCCCTACGTAGTAGCTGGGAGCCAGCGCCAGCGCGATGGTCACGGCGCCGAAGGCGAAGGCCGCGCCCACGAGCAGCCGGCGCGAGGGGCGCGCCCTGCTCGCCATGAGCAGGGCGCCGGCGAGCGCGCCCACCCCCATGGCGGCGGACATGACTCCGTAGGACCCGCCGCCGCGACCGAACTCCGACTTGGTGAGGAGCGGCAGCACGACGGAGTAGTTGTAGGCGAGGATGCTGATGACGGCGAGCATCACGAGCGGCACGCGGAGAGCGGGCGTGCTCCAGGCGTACCGCAGCCCCGCGCGCACCTGCCCGGGCTCGCGCGCCAGCGGCTTGCCGCGGTGCAGTTCGGCGGTGCGCATGATCGCCAGCGCGCCGATGACGGCCAGGAACGACGCGGCGTTGATGAAGAAGCAGGGGGCGACGCCGGCGCCGGCGATCAGGACGGCGCCGATGGCGGGGCCGATGATGCGCGAGGAGTTGATGACCACCGAGTTGAGGCCGACCGCGTTGGCGACGTCGTCCGGGCCGACCATCTCGTACAGGAAGCTCTGCTGAGAGGGGATGCCCATGGCCATGGCCGTCCCGGTGAGGCCGGCGAGCACCCAGATCATCCACACCGTCACCACGTCGGTGGCGGCGAGGACGCCGAGCACCAGGGCGAGGACCGCCGCCGCAGCCTGCGTCCCCATCAGCAGCTTGCGCTTGTCCACGCGGTCGGCGAGCGCCCCCGCCCACGCACCGAACAGGAGGACCGGCCCGAACTGGAGCCCCACGGTGATGCCGAGGTCGACGGCGCTGCCGGTGAGACTGAGCACGAGCCAGTTCTGCGCCACCGACTGCATCCAGGTGCCGCTCATGGAGACCACCTGGCTCAGGAAGAACAGCCGGTAGTTGTACACGCGAAGCGAGCGGAAGGTGCGCTGCATCGGGCCGGCCCGCGCCGGCGTGGGGGAGGTCGCGGTCATCCGCCCGAGTCTACCGCCGCGCCGCGCGGGTGTCGTCCGCAGGGACGGGCCTCCCCGCCGCGGTGCACCGCCCGGTGCCGTGCGCCTCAGGCGCGCCGGGGCCGGGCCGGCCGGCGCGCCCCGCCTTCAGGCCTTCTTCAGGTAGACCTGGCCGGCGCGGACGACGACCCTGACGCCGGCGCCCGACGCGGCCACGGCCTTGCGCAGGCCCACGTTCATGGAGTTGGCCTTGCGGCCCGGCATCTCGACGAGCGCCGACGCGACGCCGGAGGAGACGAAGTCGGCGACGATCTCGGCGTACAGCCCGGCGCCCCTTCCGGCCGGCGGCGGTACGTCGGCAGGCACGAGTCGATACGCCTTTGCGGTGCGGGACATGGGCGGCACCTCCATCTGACGTCTTTGGTCGCGGTTCACGCGCGACGTGCATCGGCAGTCTACGCCACCGACCCGCCGGGTACACCTGACTCCTGCAGGCGACGTCCACGTCCGGAGGACACCGTGAACGTCAAGAACGAAGCGCTCCTCCCGCTGTTCACGGAGGTCAAGCAGTTGCTCACGCCGTATGCGACGTGGCTGACGGCGCGCAAGGACGAGCCCGGGTACTACGATCTGTGGTCGGAGAAGGAGATCGTCGTCGACGGCCGGCGACGCAAGGAGGTCTTCTTCGCCGGCGTGATCGTCCAGAAGAGCTTCGTCGGCTTCTACTTCATGCCGTTGTATGCCGACGACGAGCTCTCCCGTGTGTTCGGCCCCGAGCTGCTGGGGACGCTCAAGGGGAAGTCGTGCTTCCACCTCAAACGCATGACGCCCGCGATCAGGGCGCAGATCGAGGCTGCGCTCGCGGCGGGCTGGCGCCTCTACGAGGAGCGCGGCTGGGTGTGAGCCAGTCTGTCCGCGCCGGACGGAGATCCACCCGCGCCTTGACGGCGGCGCGCGCGCGGCGAACGATGGTCGCGAGGCCAATGACGCCGCCGGACCGTGCCGGTGGCCGCAGCTGGAGGGGTGCGATGAAGAAACTGATCAACCGGCCCGCGGACGTCGTCCGGGAGGAGCTGACCGGCATGGCGCTGGCGCACGCCGGCCGCCTCGTCGTCCACACCAGCCCGCACTGGATCGCGCGCGCCGACGCGCCCGTGGCGGGCAAGGTGGCGATCGTCTCCGGCGGAGGCTCCGGGCACGAGCCGCTGCACGGGGGGTTCGTCGGTCCGGGCATGCTCGACGCGGCCTGCCCGGGCGAGGTCTTCACCTCGCCGACCCCGGACCAGGTGCTGGCGGCCACGCAGGCCGTCGACGGCGGCGCCGGCGTGCTGCACATCGTCAAGAACTACACCGGCGACGTCATGAACTTCGAGATGGCCGCCGACCTCGCCCGTGACGAGGGGCTCGTGGTCGAGCAGGTCGTGATCGCCGACGACGTGGCCGTCGAGGACAGCCTCTACACCGCCGGACGACGCGGCGTGGGCGCTACGGTGCTGGCCGAGAAGATCTGCGGCGCCGCGGCCGAGGAGGGCCGGCCGCTCGCGGAGGTGGCCGGCCTCTGCCGCACGGTGAACGAGCTCAGCCGCAGCATGGGCGTGGCGCTCACCTCGTGCACCACGCCGATGGCCGGCAAGCCGACCTTCGACCTCAGCCCGTTCCACATGGAGGTCGGCGTCGGCATCCACGGGGAGCCGGGGCGCAAGCGCGCGCCGGCGGCCTCCGCCCACGCCATCGTCGCCGAGCTGGCGGCCGCGGTCGTGGACGACCTCCCGTTCGCGGGCGGCGACCGCGTGCTCGCGTTCGTCAACGGCATGGGCGGCACGCCGCTCATGGAGCTCTACATCGTCTACGCCGAGCTCCATGACTTCCTCAAGGACCGCGGCATCGTCATCGCGCGCAACCTGATCGGCTCCTACGCCACCTCTCTCGACATGGCCGGCTGCTCGATCACGCTCCTGCGGCTGGACGACGAGCTGACGCGGCTGTGGGACGCCCCGGTCGACACCCCCGGCCTGCGGTGGGGCGCGTGAGCGCGCCGCGCGAGGTGGTCACCACGGCCGTCGCTGTCGCCTGGCTGCGCGCGTTCGCGGCCGAGGTGGCGGCGCGACGCGACGAGCTCACGGAGCTCGACGCGGCCATCGGCGACGCGGACCACGGCGTCAACATGGACCGCGGGATGCAGGCGGTCGTCGCGAAGCTGCCGGACGCGGGAGCCGCCGCGAACGCCGCGGGCGCCGGCGCGGCGCCCGCCCTGGGCCCGCTGTTCAGGACCGCCGGGATGACCCTGGTCTCGACCGTCGGCGGCGCCGCGGGACCGCTCTACGGGACGCTCTTCCTGGAGATGGGCAAGACCGCCGCGGACAGGCCCGCCCTCTCCGCGGCGGAGTGGGCCGGCGTCGTCGACGCGGGCGTCGCCGGCGTGCGGATGCGCGGCAAAGCCGAGGCGGGAGACAAGACGATGGTGGACGCACTGCTGCCGGCCGCCGAGGCCCTTAAGGCCGCGGCCGGCTCCGGCGCCCCGCTCGGGGACGCGCTGCGGGCGGCCGCCGACGCCGCCCGCGGCGGCATGGAGGCGACCGTGCCGCTGGTGGCGCGCAAGGGACGCGCCAGCTACCTGGGCGAGCGCAGCGCCGGGCATCAGGACCCGGGGGCGACGTCGTCGTGGCTGCTCCTGCGCACGGCTGCGGAGACGCTGGGCGGCGAGGGCGACGCCGGGTAGCCGTGGTCGGCCTCGTCATCGTCAGCCACAGCGCCCGGCTCGCGGACGGCGTCGTGGAAGTGGCCGCCCAGATGGCCGGTCCCGGCGTGCGCATCGGCGCCGCGGGCGGCCTGGACGAGCCCGAGGGCGCCCTCGGCACGGACGCGGCGCGGGTGCTGCGGGCGATCGAGGACGTGTGGTCGGAGGACGGCGTGCTGGTCCTGATGGACCTGGGCAGCGCCGTCCTCTCCACCGAGCTGGCCGCCGACCTGCTGGACGAGGAGCGGCGCGGCAAGCTCCTGCTCACGGAGGCGCCGCTGGTGGAGGGCGCCGTGGCCGCGGCCGTCGCCGCCGGGCTCGGCGACCCGCTGGACGCCGTGGCCGCCGCGGCCCGCGCCGGCCTGGCCGGCAAGGTG
>JBLMXT010000369.1:0-3420 GCA_050257915.1 Deltaproteobacteria bacterium | reverse complement strand
AGACGGCGCTGCTCTCCGCCGGCGGCGCGCTGCTCGCGACCGAGCTCTGGAGCGACGGCCTCGCGCCGTTCGCGCTCATCCGCCCGCCAGGGCACCACGCGACGCCTGACCGGGCGATGGGGTTCTGCCTGTTCAACAACGTCGCCATCGCCGCCGCCAGGCTGCTCCGGCGGGGATACGAGCGCATCGCCATCCTCGACTGGGACGTGCACCACGGCAACGGCACGCAGGCCGCGTTCTACGCCGAGCCCCGGGTCCTTTTCGGCTCGGCCCACCAGTGGCCGCACTACCCCGGCAGCGGCTTCTTCACGGAGTGCGGCGAGGGCGCGGGGGAGGGGTTCACCGTCAACGTGCCGCTCCCCGCCGGAGCCGACGACGCCGACTACGCCGGCGTGTTCGACGCCGTGTTCGAGCCCGTGGTGCGGCAGTTCGCGCCGCAGGCGATCCTCGTCTCCGCCGGCCAGGACATCCACCGCTCGGATCCGCTGGGCGGGATGAGCGTCACCGAGGCCGGCTTCGCGCAGATGGCGCTGCGCTGCGTGCGCCTGTCGCAGGAGCTGTGCGACGCCAGGCTCGCGTTCGTGCTGGAGGGCGGCTACGACCGCGCGGCGAGTGCGCGGGCGGTCGAGGCGGTGCTGCGCGCGGTCGCCGACGAGCGCGCGCCCGAGGTGAGCGGCGGCACGGAGCGCGCCGCCGCCGCGGTGGCCCGGGCGCGCGAGGTCCAGTCGGCATACTGGGACCTCTGAGGGCCGGGCGGCCGGCGCCGGCCCGGCTTGCGCACGGCGCCGCGCGCCGGCGCGTCAGACGACGACCTGGACGATCCCCAGTCTCTCCATCTCGTCGCGCACGTCCTTGTCCACGGCGTCGTCCACGATCACCGTGTCGATCTTGTCCAGCGTGCAGATGGCCACGTCGCCGATGACCCCGACCTTGCTGGCGTCGGCGAGCACGGCGATCTCGCCGCGCGTCTGACGGACCATCGCCCGCTCGACGCCGGCGAGGCCGATGCTGGGGGTGGTGATCCCCTCCTCGAGGCTGACGCCGTCAGCCCCCAGGATGAAGCGGCTGGCGTGGAACGTGGCGACGGCCTCGATCGCCAGCGGACCCTCGAGCGTGTTGGAGCGCTGCCTGTAGGACCCTCCCAGGAGCACGACGTCGAGCGAGCTGCGCTGGGCGGTGGAGAGGGCGCCGACGTTGTGGGTGACGATGCGCGCCTTGAGCTGCGGGTCGACGTGGCTGAGCACCTGGGCGGCGGTGGTGCCGGAGCTGAGGAAGACGGTCTCGCCCGGCTGGATCATCTCCGCCGCCGCCTTGGCGATGCGCCGCTTCTCCTCCGAGTGGGCGCGCACGTTGGTGGCGTACAGCGGCTCTTCGATCATCCGCCGCTTGAGGATCGCGCCACCGTGCATGCGCGAGAGCAAGCCTGCCTGCTCCAGTTGCTCGAGGTCGCGGCGGATGGTCATCTCCGATACCCCGAGCGTCTCGCTGAGCACGGAGACCCTGACCGCACGCCGCTCTTCGAGGAGCTCGACGATGCGGGCGCGTCGCTCCGCGGGGATCATCTCGTGGACTTCGGAAGGTACATCTGGCGACATTTGCTGCCCCTCGCGGTCGCTGCTCAACGTGCTACAAGTTCGCACACAGTCGCACACATCATAGGGTCGCCCCCACGGCGGTTCAAGCAGGCGGCGCGGATGTCGGGGTTTACCCTGAGCGGCCGCCCCGCCGCCGGGGCGGCCGCGCCGCACACGCGAAACGGCCGCCCCGCGGGCGCGGGGCGGCCGGTTCGTCGTACGTCGGCGCGGCGCGAGTCCGCCGCGGCCGTTCACGCCGCGTCAGGCAAGCAGGGCCTTGGCGCGCGCGTAGACGTTGTCCGCGGTGAAGCCGAACTCCTGGAACAGCGTGCCGGCCGGAGCCGAGGCGCCGAAGTGGTCGATGCCGATGACCACGCCGCCGTCGCCGACCCAGCGGTCCCAGCCGAACGTGACGCCGGCTTCCACGGCGACGCGCGAGCTGCAGGCCGGCGGCAGCACGCTCTCGCGATAGTCCGCGTTCTGCTGCTCGAAGAGCCGCATGGAGGCCATGTTGACCAGGCGCGAGCGCACGCCCTCGGCGACCAGGCGCTCGTGCGCCTCCAGGGCGAGCGCGACCTCGCTGCCGCTGGCGATGAGGATCACGTCCGGCGCGCCGCCGCCCGAGGCGTCGTCCATGACGTAGGCGCCGCGGGCGATGCCGTCGGCCGGCGCGTACTTCTCACGGTCGATCGTCGGGAGGTTCTGGCGCGTCAGCATGAGACCCACGGGCGCGTCGGTGGTCTGCAGGGCGATCTTCCAGGCCTCGACCGTCTCGTTGGCGTCGGCGGGGCGCAGGTCGATAAAGCCCGGCGTTGCGCGCAGCATGGCGAGGTGCTCGATCGGCTGATGGGTGGGTCCGTCCTCACCCACGCCGATGCTGTCGTGGGTGAGCACGTAGATGACCGGCTGGCCCATGAGCGCGGCGAGACGCATGGCCGGACGCATGTAGTCGACGAACACGAAGAACGTGGCCACGTACGGGCGGATGCCGCCGTGGAGGGAGAGCCCGCTGCCCATGGCGGCCATGGCCAGCTCGCGCACGCCCCAGCGCACGTTGCGCCCGCCGGGTGTGGCGGCCTGCTGGTCGGGCGAGTCCTTGATCAGCGTGTTGTTGGACGGCGCCAGGTCGGCCGAGCCGCCCATGAGCGTCGGGATGTGCGGCGTGACGGCGTTGATGACCTTGCCCGAGGCGGCGCGCGTGGCGACCTTGTCCTCGGTGGTGAAGACCGGCAGGTCCGCGTCCCAGCCCTCGGGCAGGGCGTGCGCCCAGGCGTCGTCCCACGATGCGGCGCGGGCGGCGTCGGCCGCGCGCCAGGCCTCGTACTTCCGCGTCCACTCGGCGTGCGCCTCGGCGGCCTTCCTGCCGGCGGCGAGGAAGGCCTCGCGGACCTCGTCGGGCACGTGGAACTCGGGGTCGAGCGGCCACGCGCAGGCTTCCTTGGTCAGCTTGACCTCGTCGGCGCCGAGCGGCGCGCCGTGGGCGGCGGCCTTGTCCTGTTTGTTGGGCGAGCCGCAGCCGATGTGCGTGCGCACCGCGATGAAGGACGGCTTGCCGGTCTCTGCCTTGGCCGCCGTGATCGCGGCGTCGATGGCGTCCACATCGTTGCCGTCGGCCACCTTCTGCACGTGCCAGCCGTAGGCCTCGTAGCGCTTGCACACGTCTTCGGTGAAGGCGAGGTCGGTGGAGCCGTCGATGGTGATGTGGTTGTCGTCGTACAGCATGATGAGCTTGCCGAGCTGCTGGTGGCCGGCGAACGAGGCGGCCTCGCTGCTGATGCCCTCCATCATGCAGCCGTCGCCGGCGAGCACGTAGGTGTAGTGGTCCATGACGTCGCCGTAGGTGGCG